>JAJRVE010000101.1 GCA_024277445.1 Campylobacterales bacterium | reverse complement strand
TAAGTGTTAAGTGTTAAGTGTTAAGTGTTAAGTGTTAAGTGTTAAGTGTTAAGAAGATGACCCAGCTCATCTGAGGCATATCTTAAACTGTTGGAAAGTTAAAACTCGTGGATCCCTGCCTACGCAGGGATGACGAACAATACAAACTGCTTAAAAGTTAGCAACCACAACGACGGCGAAGCTCGTCGAAACAGTTGCCACCCCAAAAAAGTCCCCCCTGCATTAAAGGTTTCAGATGTGGTGTGAGTTGTGCTGAAGCGATCCCGATAGCGCACTGGTGTGCGTGGAGAGGTGAGCTGAAGTACAAATCGCGCCGTAGCTGGAGCTTTTAATTTTTGTCAGTGAAGATTATGATGTCATACTGACTTCGTGTTGTCACCAACGCCTTCTCCGGCGCCACCGACCCCTTATTCTGAGCAACAGCAAGTTCATGCCTCAACTCTGCTATCTCATTCTCCATCAACTCCATCTGCTCTTTCAAACGAAGTGCCACGTCAACACCAGCGATGTTCACACCCAGTTCACGAGTCAAACGCAAGATCATCTTAATACGATCAATATCACGTTGAGAATAGAGTCGTATACGTCCATCTGAACGTGATGGTGTAACCAAGTTCTCTCGCTCATACTGGCGGAGTGTCTGCGGATGGATGTTGAGTATCTTAGCAACGATACTAATCAGGTAAACCGGTTCATCATAGGTATGCATCATCTTCTACTCCTTAAACTGTCTGTGGTAGTTTCTCTTTCATCAACTCTACCAAATCTTCATCAAGTTCGTCAACATTTGGCAAGACTATGTTTGCTCTGAGGTAAAGATCACCTTTTACCTTTGTTTTACGGTTCATCGCACCCATCTCTTTTACTCTAAAACGTTGACCATTTTTAGTGTTTTGAGGGATTTTAAGGTTGATCTCTTTTTCCAGGGTCTCGATGGCAATTTTGTCACCGAAAAGTGCGGCACGTAGTGGAACGTCAAAGGTCTTTATGAGGTTGTCTCCATCGCGCTCGTAGTCACCAGAAGAGGCTACCTTAATATGTAGGATAAGATTACCCTTTTGGCCCTGCATACTTTTACCCTTGCCTTTAACACGCATCTTCTCGCCATCTTTAATGCCGGCTGGTATCTTGATGTCAAAACTATCGCCTTGTAGAGAGACATTGTGCTTTCCACCTAAGATAGCTGTTGCAAAGGGGATGGTCACATTAGCTTCAATATCAAGGTTGACCTGCTGTTGTCCACCAAATCCACCGCCGAAGCCACCGCCTCCAAAACCACCTGCTTGACCACCGAAGCCACCAAAACCACCGCCAGCACCGCCACCTTGACCAAACATCTGACGTAAGATATCATCAAGGTCAACGCCAGCACCTTGTCCTCGTGCGAAGTCATGGAAGTTTTGACCACCAAACATCTGGTCTCCGTGCATGTCGTACTGTGCTTTTTTATCTTTATCTTTTAACACTTCATACGCAGCATTGATCTCTTTAAACTTCTCTTCTGCTTCTGATTCTTTGTTTACATCAGGATGATACTGACGCGCAAGCTTACGATACGCTTTTTTGATCTCTGATTCTGACGCCCCATCTTGTAGTCCAAGTGTTTCATATAGACTTTTACTCATAATTTATACCTCTTTATACATAATTTATTAATGACAGTAATTATATCAAAAGGTTGAGTGTATGTCAATCAAGTTGGTTATTGAAAAGCAAGTTATATATCTATTTAGAGAAGGGTTAATCTATTTTTTACTTTAGGGGAAGTATAATGCGCTCAGTTGTCGGGGCGTAGCTCAGTCTGGTTAGAGTACCTGGTTTGGGACCAGGGGGTCGAAGGTTCGAGTCCTTTCGCCCCGACCACTTTTTTCTTCTTCAAATATCTCTATCAAAATCAAAATTTTTATCTTTTACAAGTAACTATCAACACGCATAAAGCAATATTAATGCTTTATTTTGTACTGTTTACTTCACTGCTCTTTGTACTATTAAGATCCACTATTACAACAGAAGTATTTGTATCTGCAGTTTTTACAGTCTCTATAACAGCAGGCTTTTGCGCAGTAATCATTGTCTTGGTTTCAGTAGCACTACTATTAGTATCAGCACACTTTGCTTTCAGCGCCGCGATCTGCTCTTCATAACTCTCTTTAAGTTCATCCATCTCATCTTGCAGCTCTTCTACCGTGTCATCTAAAGCAGTCTTTGCCTCAACATTAAGACCATACTCATAAACAAGCTCACCACCCTCTTTTGCTTGGTAGAGTGTCAAAGTGATAATGGCAACAAATGAGAGAAGGTAGATCACCTTTGCCCATGGCTTTTTAACCGCTAAAGTCATAAGTTTCAACACAATAGGAAGCGCAGAAAGATAAAGCAGGTAGATACCAATAAGCTTATGTGACTTAAGATGCTCAAGACCCTCATCACTCATCAACAAACCACCATTTTTCCCATCGATAACCCCCGTCGCCAAGGCACTGACAAATACACCTGCTAAAAGTACAAAAAGGATATAAACCGTAATTGTCAACGATTTACGCTTAGTAATAAGATTAATCAACTCCAAGATCAAAATAACCAATGGCAAAACCACCGCGAAGTGAACAACAGCAGGGTGAAGAAGAACAGGAATAACTTCGGGTACAAAAAACGGAAGAGGAATTACAGGAAGTGTCATACAAAGCCTTTATTAATATTATAAACCCATTATATAAGGGAAAGGTTTAGGAGTCGCTTTGGTTGGAAATGGGAAATGGGAAATGGGAAATGGGAAATGGGAAATTACGGTGACTTTGTTTGTCTTAGTGGGGTCTTAAATTGTTGGAAGGTTGAAAGTCGTGGATTCCTGCCTTCGCAGGAATGACGGAGAATTTGAACTGCTTGAAAGTTAGCAACCAAAGCGACGGCGAAGCTCGTCGAAAAAGTTGCCAATCCAAAAG
>JAJRVE010000100.1 GCA_024277445.1 Campylobacterales bacterium | reverse complement strand
TACAAAAGAAGTACAGCAAAGAGTTTCTTATTATTGGTGTGACCATTGAAGATGATATCCCTAACGAAAAACTTGAGTTTTTTAAAGAGAAGTATGGTGCGAACTACGCCATCGTTAACTCTAAAGAGAACGAACGTCTTTACCGTGCTATCGCTTCGGCGACTAAAGTAGGTCAACGTTTCCCGATCCCTCTCATGGTCATGTACAAAGATGGCAAGTACATCACTCACTACGTAGGTCAAACACCTGAAGAGATGATAGAGAGCGACATTAAAAAAGCACTTGGTCAACACTAAACATGTTCAGCTTTTTTAAAAAAGGTCTTAACAAGACCACAGAGGCGATGAAAACAGTCGTGCCTAAAAAACGTAGCTACATCTTAAAAGATGAGCTCGAAGATGTCCTCTTAGAGTCTGACGTTGAGTACGAACTCATAGAGATCATCTTACGTGAACTCTACGAAGAGAAAGTCACTAAAGCACAGCTTGAGTCTAAGCTCCTCGCTACGATGGCATGGGCTAACTATGAGAAACCAGAGCATGTTGCTCCGTTTGTAGACCTCATCGTGGGTGTTAATGGTGCGGGAAAGACAACAACCATCGCTAAGTTGGCACAACAGTTTAAAGACTCAGGTGAGAGTGTACTACTCGGTGCCGCTGACACCTTTAGAGCAGCCGCTATAGAGCAGCTAACACGCTGGGCTGAAAAGATAGACGTGCCTATTGTCTCTTCTCGCCAAGGCCATGATCCTTCTGCTGTCTGTTATGACGCCATAGAGTCGGCTAAAGCAAAAGGCATTGACCATGTCATCTTATACACAGCAGGTCGTCTACATACTCAGACCAACCTCTCCAACGAGCTTAAAAAGATCGTTCGTATTAGTGACAAAGCCCATAACGGAGCACCTCACCGTAAGATCTTGATCTTAGACGGTACGCAGGGTAACTCAGCCATCGCCCAAGCAAGAGCCTTTAATGAGATGATAGACATCGACGGTATCATCATCACGAAGCTTGATGGTACAGCAAAAGGTGGTTCGATCTTTAGTATTGCCCATGCGCTTCGTATCCCGATCCTTTATGTGGGGGTAGGTGAGCAACCTGAAGATCTTGTGGTCTTTGACAAGTACGCCTTCATCGACAACTTCTTAGACCCACTCTTTGAGATCGATGAAGAGAGTGACAAACTAAACTCTGTATCTGGCTCACTAATCGAGATCACCACACTGACAGCAGAGCAACGCAACAAGCTAAACGCCCTACTCGCAGAAGATGGCTTTGACGTACTTTCTAAACACTTTGTACGCAACCAAAAGACATGGAACGAGTACAAGATCTTGCCAAACGAAGACGCTTACGCCATCGAAGTACTTGAGCGTGATGGAACCGTGGTTAAAAGTTATAAAGCCGACCGCTTACTTTAATTGGCCACTTGTGGGGATATCATTATCTTCTTTTATCATCTATAGGGAGTAAATATGGACTTTCTCACATTTAAAAGCTTCATCAGTATCAATGTATTAATACTCTTTTACTATGTCGGTGCAATTATCATTCCTCTTTTTGCCTGGACGTTAGCTACCTGGTTTTTACGTAACTATCATCCGATTGACACTACTTACCAACAGATTAAAAAAAGTCTCTGGAAACATATCACGACACAACAAAAAATATACCTTTTACTCTTCTTTATTTTTGGATTTTTCTTTATGGAACTCCTATGGAGAATGATGTTTGAATTTTTGATTGCTTATCTACAGATACGTGATGCTTTAGTTACATGATAATTCTGCTAAAGTCCTAATGAAAATTAAATTATGTACAATCTGACATACTTTTAAAATATTTCAATGCGCTTAGCTACAATAATTAAGATTATTAGAGTGACTTGAGTTATCGTAGTAGATAACTTCATAAAAATATATAAGGTTTCAGTTTGGCAAAGAAAAAAATACTGTTTGAATGTCAACATTGTGGTTTAACCACGCCTAAATGGATGGGTAAGTGTACCAGCTGTGGTGCTTGGGACTCTCTTGTCGAGCTAAACGAGCAGCAACAAGAGGTTATAAAACTCACCTCTAGCACCTCTCCTGCTGGTAAAAGTAAAGCACGTGCTATTAAAGATGTCACACATACCGAAGTGGTACGCTTTAGCAGTAACGATGTTGAACTTGACATGGTCTTAGGTGGTGGTGTTGTTCCTGGTTCATTGACACTTATCGGGGGAAGTCCTGGTGTGGGTAAGTCGACGCTGCTACTGAAAATCGGTGCCAACATTGCTAAACTTGGCAGAAACACACTCTATGTTACAGGTGAAGAGTCTGAGGGGCAGATAAAGCTACGTGCAGACCGTCTTAATGCAGTCGAAGAGAACTTGTACCTACTCAGCGAGATAAAGCTTGAGCAGGTGATGTTGGAGCTTGGAGAGCGTGACTACGAGTTTATTATCATTGACTCCATCCAGACGATGTACTCTGAGACTATTACTTCTGCACCAGGGTCTGTTACACAGGTGCGCCAGATTACCTTTGACTTAATGCGTCTTGCTAAAGAGCGTAACATCGCGATCTTTATCATCGGTCACATCACTAAAGAGGGTTCCATCGCCGGTCCTCGTGTTTTGGAACATATGGTGGACACCGTACTCTACTTTGAGGGCGATAGTTCTCAGGAGTTACGCATCCTTCGTGGTTTTAAAAACCGTTTTGGCCCCACCAATGAGATCGGTGTCTTTGAGATGCGCAATGAAGGGCTTGTCTCTGCTAAAGACATCTCCTCTCGCTTTTTCAACCAAAACAAGTCACAACCAGGTTCTGCTCTGACTGTCGTTATGGAAGGTTCTCGTCCACTCATCTTAGAAGTCCAAGCCTTAGTCAGTGACTCCCATGCGCCTAACCCTAAACGACAAGCCACGGGCTTTGATAATAACCGTCTAAACATGCTTTTAGCGCTCTTGGAACGTAAACTAGAGATTCCGCTGAATGGTTATGATGTTTTTATTAATATTGCAGGTGGTATCAAAATCAATGAAACTTCTGCCGATCTGGCTGTACTAGCTGCCATCATTAGCTCATTTAGAGACCGTACTATTTCCAAAGAGACAGTATTTATTGGTGAAGTCTCTCTTGTAGGTGACATCCGTGAGGTTTATCAGATCGACACTCGCCTTCGTGAACTACAGATGCACAACATCAACAAAGTTCTTCTCGCTAAAAAGCCCAAAGAAATGCACGGAGTGAAGTGTTACGAGGTAGATGAAGTGACCAAGCTTATCGATTGGTTTTAACGCTGGTACTGCTCTAACATAAAGGCTAAGACATCTGCTCTTAACTTCTCAACTACCGCTTCTTCCACACCTTCATAGCTATGGTCCGCTTTAGGGATCAGAGTTAAACTCACATTAGCACCTTCGGCTTTCAAGCTTTCGTAAAAGACGAGGGATTGACTTAGAGGTACTGTTTTGTCTGCTTCTCCATGCACTATATAGATAGTGGGCATATGCGGATGAAGCATCTCTATCGGTGATAACTTTCTAAATGATGCGTTAGGAATGATGTAAGACCACCATGGTCTATTTTTATTCTCTTTGACTAAGCGAACCACATCTGTTGGTCCATATTCATCAACAATAAAGTGTATATCACTACTATTTTTGGCATAACTCAGACCTGTAATCAAGGCAAGGTTTGCACCAGCAGAATGCCCATGCAGCCCAATGAAGTTTTCATCTACTCCATACACCTTGGCATTGTCTTGTATAAAAAAGAGCGCATCTTTACAGTCTGCTATCATCGCAGATATACTAGCTTGATGGAGAAACCTATACTCTATGGAAACAACAGCTATACCTTCTTCACGAAGCCTCAGTACTGTTTTATACGAGATGTTAACCCACTCTTTCTCACCATGAAGCCATGAACCACCATGGATATAAAAATATATCGGTGCTTTCTCGGACTTTCGTTTTAATGGCTCATAAATATCCATTTTTAAGTTACGAAACAAGGTACTTTTATAAGTAACATCTTTATGAATCACACCACGTGAAGAAGCATCTGCTTTCTCTTGTTCTTCAAACTCAGTCGCATGGGGTGTTTTACAGGTATAGATCATCGTTTGAATTCTTGTAGCATAAACGAAAGCACCTTAGTACGGTGTTGAGTGATTCTTGCCTCATCAATACCTTCATAACCATGATCGGCTCCAGAAACTCTCTCAAAAACAACCCTAGCGCCATCTGCTTTTAACTTCTCATAAAAGACAATAGACTGTGTAATAGGAACCGTTTTATCTGCATCACCATGTGTGATATAGATCGGTGGCATGTTTGGATGTATCATGGTAATGGGAGAGAGTTCATAAAGTGTTTTGTCCGATATCATTGATGTCCACCAAGGTCTATCCTCTTTCTCATCTAAGAGTCGTACCACATCGGTTGGTCCATATTCATCTACGATAAATCTAATGTCATTACTGTTTCGTGAGAGGGTCAAGCCTGTCACCAAGGCAAGGTTTCCACCTGCCGAATGTCCATGTAACCCAATAGTGTGTGGGTCTATGTTGTACTTCGCAGCATTGACTTGCATAAACTTGACCGCATCGATGCAGTCTTCGATCATCGCTTCTATACCTGCTTGTGTGACATAACGATAGTTTATGGAGACAACAGTGATGCCCTCTTCGCGTAAACCTTGTACAGTTTTAGCGTAGACATTAACCAACTCTTTATCCCCATGTAACCAAGAACCACCATGGATATAGATGTAGAGCGGAGACGGTTCAGTTTTACGAATCAAAGGCTCATAAATATCCAACACAGGAGTATATAAGAGCGTCTCCTTATAGACAACATCTTTGTGGATCACACCAACATGAGAGGCCTCTTTTTTTGCCTGCTCTTCTAGTTCTGTTATGTGTGGCGTATTACTTAGGGTACAACCGGCTTGTAATAATATGAGTATAAAGATAAATATTTTTTGCATTATCTACAGATTTTAACATGAGTTACATTGATTATCATAGAATGAAGAGAAAATGTTGTATAATTTCGCCAATAAAATGTTAAGAGGGTACCATAATGTCAGTTCCATGTATTGATGCAGAATATAAAGGCGAAGAACGCTACACAAAAATCTCACTTGCTTACGCAAATGATGAGCAATTAGGGCAGATCAATACTGCATTAGAAACAGTTCTTAAAGGATGTGAACTTGACCACAACTCTTATACGTGTGCTATCTCTGGTGGCCGTAATGTCATCGTAACAGAGTTTCATGATGATAACGACCGTGAAGGTGGTAAGATCCTTAACCGCTTGATGAAGATATTAGACATTAAAAAGTGTCAGAACTAATAACGGCATTTTAGTCACTTCCCTATGATAGGAATAGACCTTATTAAAATCGATCGTATGAAAAAGCTGATCGAAAAGTATGATAATAAGTTCTTAGAAAAGTTCCTATCTCTCCAAGAGATCTTACTTGTCAAAAACCACCGCACTGCTTCAGGATTCTGGGCAGCTAAAGAGGCTGCTTCTAAGGCTTTAGGCTGTGGTATCGGTGCTGACTGTGGGTTTAACGACATCACCATCACCAAGACAGCTAAAGGTGCACCACTTTTAGAACTCTCTACTAAAGTTAAAAAACAGTTTAATATAGAAAGTTCTGCACTTTCGATCACCCATGATGGTGATTATGCTATCGCTGTTGTGACCCATAAAACGAAATAACAAACTTACCTAAGTCTCGCAACTGCAAACAAGTTTACACTTCCTAAAAAACTTTCTTTAGCCACCACCAACAAAATCAAGCAACTCTAACTTATCATTGTCAACAAGCTTATGACTGTCCCACTGATCTTGTTTCACAATCTCCATATTGATGGCGGCTGCCATCACCTTACCTTCAAGGTCAAGCTTTTTAAGTAGTTCAAGTAGTGTTGCACCCTCTTCGATCGTTCGTTCGTTTCCATTTACTATGATTGTCATGTTAATCTTTCATGTTATAATTATCTGCGTATTGTAACGATTGAAGATTTATTTTGGCTAATAAAATCTAGTATTACAAATCATCAAGTTTTGGTGGTGTGTCGTGATCATCGATGTAGCTTTGCAATTCATTGTTTTAATCCATACTCTTCATCCACTTTTGCAGACCAGTTCGCTCTTTTTGGTACTGCATTTTTGGCACACCCATCCCACAACTCGACTCTACCGCATAGATGTTAAGTTCTACTATACGGCGAATCAACTTCTCTTCTTCATCAAAGAGTTTAAAATATTTTCTAAATCTGCTATCCTCTTTCTCTATTGGTTCACCCTTACAAAAGAGACGAACAATCATCGCGGGGCCGCTAAAAGCATTAAAAACTACCGTCACTTCACCACCTGCTCTAATGTCACGTGCGGTACGGTTTCCACTGCCAGGGTAGTCTAAGAAGATGAGACGGCTCTCATGGATCACTCTAGCACTATCAAAACCTCGCGGTGAAAGGTTAACCTCTTGCCCACTCGCTGAAGCGATGTAGAAAAGGTGCTGCTTGTTGATAAATGCTATGTCTTCTGGCGTTAACGTCTTATACTGTTTTCCCATTTTATGCCTTCTTTTTTACTTGTGACATGCTCTCTATGATCGAACTGCCCATAGAGCGTATGAAACTACCACGTTTCACCCGCATTGGTAGAGGACGACACGCTGCCATGACACCATAACCGATACGCGCAAGCAAGATACCATTACTAATCCCCTCACCTGCTGACATAGAGAGCTTCGAGACAACAGTCGATTCACTTGCAGCATTAACGTACTCTGTCGCCAACTCGGTAGCGCCTACGAAAAAGATGGTCATAGCACCCTGCTTTAACAAGACAATAGTCGAGATCCACCCTGGTTTAAACCCATACAAGGTAGCGATCTCTTTCGTCAAGCGCACCCCTCTCCAAATCACAATCGCCGCATCTAAAATGGCTAAAGGTGAGATCGCTGTCGAGAGTGCCGCTTGCGCGGAAGCAACCTTGATGCGTTTTTGTGCCTCTTGGTCGATCAGTTCAAGAACCTCTTCGTCTAACTCTTTATAGATGGCCTTATAGTCATGTGAACTACTAATGCGCTCACGCAGCACATCAGCTCTCTCTTTAAAAGCGGTGTTAGCATGAGGATAAGCCGCTAAGAGTTCAAGTGTCATCGGGACGATTTCTTTACTTGGCTGTTCACGTTGTGCATAGAAAGCACGTTGATGACGCGAAGCACTTTTAAGCATGATGATCTGCTTGTAGTTTTTATAGGTAACTAGACTAAGGGTTGTCAGCAGCAATACTATCGCTACCAGATAGATCATGTCCAAAACAGAACCACTGCTTATAAGTTCTTGGAGTGTTGCCACTGCATCAACGACTAACACTGTCATAAAGAAGAGAACACTCATCACAATTACACCACGAAACGAGCCTAAAAAGCTTATGGTCTTCACCACAGAACTCTCCTTCTCTTGTGCTACCGTGTTATCAAAATAGTTAGCTTCTACCTCAACACCACCCTGCGCACGATCAACAAAGGGTTTGACGCGCTCCTCTTTTTGTACC
>JAJRVE010000099.1 GCA_024277445.1 Campylobacterales bacterium | reverse complement strand
CTTGGGGTTGTGACGAAAAAAGATGGAAGTTATGACTTCTCCAAAGCTAAGACGATGTTACTCTTTTGTAATGGACCTTGGTGTGGGCAGTCCCCGCAGGCCATACGTGGCTACTTGAAGATAGGCTACCCTGTTGATAAGATGAGGTGGTATCGTGGTGGTATGCATGTATGGAAAAGTCTCTCTATGACAACAACACGTTCACACTATCTTAAAAATGGGGCTAAATAAGAGAAACGCTTACGAGAGTGTAGTCTTGGCATCTTCTTGTGTTGAGACGACTTTGACCGAACAGCCATTTTTACCACTGTTTTTTGCTTTGTAAAGCTCTTGATCTGCCAAGAGGTAGATCTCTTCAATGCTTAGCTCAAGATGTGGATCAATAGAGACAATGCCCACGCTAATGGTCAGCTTGTCACTTACAGCAGAAAAATGGTGCTCGATGTTGAGTGACTCAACAAGAGGACAGAGCGCTTGGACATGTCCGAGGGAGCGTTTAGGATCGTCTGTGAGTAGAACCCCACCAAACTCTTCACCACCAAAACGAAAAACAAAGTCATCATTACGCTGTACATGATGTTTGACAGACTCGGCCACACTTACTAGTGCCTTGTCCCCTGCAATGTGACCATAGTTGTCATTGTAAGGTTTAAAGTTATCGACATCGAGAATGAAAAAGGTGACGAAGTAGCCTTTACGCTTGGCGAGTGCTAAAAGTTTAGGCATGAACTCATTAAAGTAGTGACGGTTATAGAGCTTAGTGAGCGAGTCTGTGATGGAGAGTTCGCGTAGCTGTTCGATGTAGGCTTGTTCGTTCGCACGTACTTCTATCATCTTAAAGTCAGACGCTTCGGTAGAGCGTTCATGCATGTAGAGTAAAAAGGTCAATATACTCGAAGCAAAGATAAGTCGCATAAAATCGTGTTCTCCCCATTGACCATTGTCCCATAACCCTAGGTTGATAGCTGCAAGCGTGAAGAGAGCAGCATAAAAAAAGAGCGAAAAGTAGAGCGCACGTTTTTTGTTGTTGAGCGTAAAGGCGATAATAGGAGCATAAATACTCCAGATAAGACCAAAATCATCATTTCCTTTTTCATAGGCAAAAAGTAGAAAAAAGGTGAGAAAGCTTAGGGTTGTGATGATGGTTACACGCTCTAGATCGTTATGGACTTTTAGTTGGTAAAGTGCGTAGAGGGAGATGACTATACCGAAGATATCTATCGTAGCGGTAAAATGCTCGCCGATAGAGAGGTTTAAAAAAGCAAAGACGAGTGAGCTAAACAAGATAACGATTAAGATGAAGTGTGTCATCACGGCACGACGATAGCTCCGCTGGTCGGCATAGTTGTCGGCTGTTTTGAAAAAGTTTTTTAGTTTGGTCAGTATCATGTTATTATTCTAGCACAATTGAAAAGGATTGGTATGAACTTTAGAGAATTGGCACTATCACAGGCGATTTTAGATGCGTTAAAAGTGGAGGGTTATACGAAACCAACGCCCATCCAAGAAGCTGTGATCCCACTTCTTTTAGAGGGTAAAGATGTCATGGCTAAGGCGCAGACAGGTAGTGGTAAAAGCGCTAGTTTTGTTCTACCCATATTAGAACTGCTTGATCAACGACGTGGAGAGGGTAAAAAAGCGAAGATCAAAGTCTTGGTCTTAACCCCGACGCGCGAGTTGACACTTCAAGTAGCAGCAGCCTTTGAGACCTTTGGGAGATACTTAGCTGTTAAACCTAAAGCCGTTGCTATTATTGGTGGAGAGAGTATTGGTGATCAACTCTACAAGGTTCAACAAGGGTGTGACGTCTTAGTGGCAACATCAGGGCGTTTTTTGGAGGTTCTCTCTAAAAAGCAGATGAACCTTTCACACATTGAATTTTTAGTTTTAGATGAAGCAGACAAGATGCTAAACCTTGGCTTCTCTGAAGAGTTAGATGGGATCTTAGAAGCTATCCCCGCTGAGCGTCAAAACCTTATGTTCTCAGCCACCTATCCTCAGAAGATCCTAGACATTGCTTCTAAGATTACACAAAAAGCGGTTGAGGTCAGCATAGAAGATGAGACAGAGACTGTCGCCAACATCAAACAGCGGGTGATCGAGGTGAACCGTGACAACCGTGGTCCACTACTCAGACATCTTTTAAAGCAAGAGAAGTATGGACAGGTCTTAGTCTTTATGGCGAACAAAAGAGCAACGGACAACATCGCCATGAAGTTTAAAAAGTATGGTCTCTCTGCCCAATCTTTTCACGGTGATCTTGACCAAGAGGAGCGTAATGAGACCTTGCAAGCATTTAAGCAAAAGAAGATCCAAGTACTCTTTGCAACTGACATCGCTGCACGTGGTTTAGACATTGATGACATAGACTGTGTGGTGAACTTTGACTTACCGCGTTCGCCTGCTGACTACATCCACCGCATAGGACGAACTGCGAGAGCAGGGAAATCAGGGCATGCACTGTCGTTTATAGACTATGAGAGCATGGCGCACTTTAAACTGATCGAAAAGCGTAGTGAGGTAACACTGAAACGTGAGCAAATAGAAGGTTTTGAACTGCTAGGAGAAGCACCTAAAAAAGTTAAAGGCCCAGCGCCTGTTAAGGGTAAAGGCAAAAGCAAAAAAGATCGTGCGCGTGAAAAAGCAGCACAAGAAGCTAAAAAAAACTAGGCATGTAATTTTTTTGAGATAAGTTTTATCTATAATAGTTCATAATTCCTGAAAAGAGCAATGATGAACTACTTCTTACTATTAACCGTCCTCCTTACGACCACTCTACTCGCTAAACCCTCTCTCTATAGCCGTCAACATAATGGTGTTGATGTTACCCACGTGGATGGAAAGGTCTATCATATAGAACGTGACATCCCTCCAGAGTGTTATGATGTCCCCATCACACCAGAAGCGATCTGGGAAGGTGACTTCGCGGGTAAAGAGGTGCCAAAGGCTTGTAAAGCGACCTATGTTCAGACCGTTGGGGTGATCTATCCACTGCAGATCAAGCCGGGTGTTGAGACAGTTGCTGAACT
>JAJRVE010000007.1 GCA_024277445.1 Campylobacterales bacterium | reverse complement strand
TTTGGAACAGGTTATTCATCACTTAGTATGCTAAAAGGTCTCCCTGTAACCGAACTCAAGATCGACCAAAGCTTTATCGCCGACATGTTAGTCGAACGCCAAAACCTCCTACTCACACGCTCCATCGTAACCCTAGGAAACCTACTCGAACTCAAGATCGTCGCTGAAGGTGTAGAGGAAGAGGAGCAGGTATTTGAGCTACAAAACACAGGATGTACCATCTTGCAAGGCTATTTCTTCGCCAAGCCACTTAACGAGAAAGAGTTAGTTAACTTTATTAACGACTTAGAGTAAGACAAAGCCTAGATAAAACTGCTCTTTGCTCGTACTCTAACCTATCTAATCCTTGGGAAAATATTTCTTAAGACTACTCACTATAGCCATGAGGGTTATTAGACTGCCAACGCCAACTATCTTCACACATCTCTTCGATGTTCTTAGTCGCTTCCCAACCTAGTACTTTTTTAGCATAAGCAGGATCAGCAAAACAAGTAGCGATGTCTCCTGCTCGGCGAGGAACGATGGTGTAAGGTACAGGTTTACCAGAAGCCTTCTCAAAAGCTTTTACCATATCCAGTACCGAGTAGCCATTACCCGTACCTAAGTTAACCGTCAATACCTCATTATGCGCATCCAAATACTCTAAAGCTTTCAGGTGACCTGCCGCAAGGTCAACAACATGAATGTAGTCACGCACACCCGTACCATCAGGTGTATCATAGTTACCGCCAAAGACACTGAGTGAGTCGCGTTTACCCACCGCTGTCTGAGCAATGAACGGCATGAGGTTGTTAGGGATGCCATTAGGATCTTCACCAATAGTTCCAGAGATATGCGCACCCACAGGGTTGAAGTAACGTAGCAAGGCGATGCTCCACTTCTCATCAGAAACATATACATCACGCAAGATCTCTTCTACAAAGAGTTTAGTCTTACCATAAGGGTTGGTCGCACTCAGTGGAAAGTCTTCCGTAATCGGTGTCGTATGAGGATCACCGTAAACCGTTGCCGAAGAGCTAAAGACGATCTTTTTACAATCATGCTTCTTCATTACCTCACAAAGCACTAAGGTACCATGGATGTTGTTGTCATAGTAAGACAAAGGCTCAGAGACAGACTCTCCTACCGCCTTAAGTCCAGCGAAGTGGATGACGGCAGAGATATCATACTCTCCAAATACTTTTTCAAGATCCTCAGCAGAGCGAATGTCTCCTTGAACAAAAGGAACTTTCTTTCCCACGATCTTTTCAACCCGCTTAAGGCTCTCTTGTGAAGAGTTACAGAAGTTATCAAAGACAACCACCTCATACCCCGCTTCCATCAACAACACACACGTATGCGAGCCTATATAACCCGCGCCACCTGTTACTAAAATCATATAATTTTCTCTTTAATTTCTAATTTTGAATATATAAATATTTTTCATATTCTTTATGTATCTGTAATACAATTTATTAAATGCATTATACAATAAGTGCATATCTACTTGAATAAGCGGTCTAAAGGTTAGTGATATTTGTCTAAAAAAAGGGGTTATATTGCTTGAAATATCGGTATATAGGGAGTTTATAAGTGGTGGGTCGTGAGTGACTCGAACACTCGACCACTCCGTTATGAGCGGAGGGCTCTAACCAACTGAGCTAACGACCCACTCTTTGTTGTTGGAGGCCGAGATTATAGACAAAGTTTCTTTAGACGAAACTTTTTTGACCGCGTCCTGTGTACATTTCTTGAAATCTAAAGGCCAAGAGGTTTTGTAAGATGGCAAAAAGTATCATAAATGTGACAAAACTACTGCCACCATAGCTGAACATGGGCAGAGGTACCCCGACTACAGGAGCGAGTCCTATCGTCATGGCGATGTTAACAGACATGTAGATAAAGATCATCAAGGATATGCCCGCTGCCACCACTTTAATGTACATATCACTACTATAGCTACTGAGACTCAAAAGATGCAAGATAATTGCGGCGTAAAGGGCAATGAGTAAAAAAGCCCCAATAAAGCCAAAACGCTCCGTGACATAAGCAAAGATAAAATCACTCGAAGCAATAGGCAGAAACTTCATCTGTGTCTGTGTCGCTTCATCTTTGACCTTACCAATAACACCACCTGAACCAATAGCAATGATAGATTGTTGGACATGGTAAGAAGGTTTTTCAGCTAAAAAGTCTGTGATTCGCTGTTTTTGATAAGCGTGTAACTGCGTGTAAAGAAGAGGCGCTGCGATGAGTACAGCGGCGACTAATGTTGCCCAGATCTTCCAGTTAACACCAACAATAAAAAGTGTTCCTACCCCGATAAGAAGAAGAACAGTTGCTGTTCCAAGGTCAGGTTCTTTAGCGATCAAAATAAATGGTAATAAGATATAAAAACTGATCTTTAAAAAGTCTAATAGCTTGTACCCATCTTTAGGCGGAGGATTACGACTGATAATATAGGCCAACATCAAGATAAAAGCAGGTTTCATCAGTTCGGAGGGTTGAATCGTAAAGTTGATAAAAGGGATGTCAATCCACCGTTTTGCACCAAGACGTGAATGACCAAAAATCTCGACTGAAAAGAGTAGCACAATGTTAAACCAGTAAAAAAAAGGAATCAACCAGTTGAAGCGCCGTAGAGGGAATAAAAAGAAGATCACAAAGACGACAATACCGACACTTACATAGACAAAGTGCTTCTGAGCAAGTACCGGATGAACCTCACCGATCAACCAATGTGAGATAAAGATCAACGGCAACAGTAATATAATGATAGGATAATCAAAATGTGCTAAAATACGGCGATCAATTTTAAACACAAGCACCTACCTTTTAATGATAAATTTTTTAAATTCTAGCGAATTGTAACATAACGGATATATATGAGCACAAAAACAACAGTTTTACACGCCACACAAGCCCTTCGCCTCGATGCCTTTTTAAGTGAGGCACTCGGTGTCACGCGTAATCAAGTCGTACAACTAATAAAACAAGACGCTGTCGTTGTAGCGGGTAAGAAGATCACTAAACCAGGTCTTAAGCTTAAAGTAGATCAAGAGATCACCATCACATTTCCTGAAGCAAAGGTAACACCTGCTCTTGAAATCGACTTTGATGTTGAGATCTTGTTTGAAGATGATGATCTACTTGTCATTAACAAACCTTCAGGACTCACTGTCCACCCAGCACCGAGTGTCAAAGAGCCTACGTTGGTTGATTGGTTAAAACACAAGGGTGTGCGCCTTTCTACTATCAGTGGTGAAGAGCGTCATGGTATTGTTCACCGCCTTGATAAAGGGACATCGGGTGTTATGGTCGTTGCCAAAAGCAATGAAGCCCACGAAGCCCTCTCCGCGCAACTTCAAGACAAATCAATGGGACGTTTTTACCTTGCTGTCATCAACCCACCCCTTAAAGAGCTTGAAGTCATTGTTGATAAGCCCATTGGTCGTAGTGCACAAAACCGTCTTAAGATGGCAGAAGTGGAAGGGGCGAAAGAGGCTAAGACCCTTTTTAAGCATCTCGCACTCTCGAACGATGAAAAGAATGAGCTAATTGCCTGTAAACTCTTTACCGGACGTACCCATCAGATCCGTGTTCACTTAGAAACTTTTTCACGCCATATCTTGGGTGACCATCTTTATGGCGTTAAAAATGACAAGTTGGAGCAGATACTATTGCATGCATATGTTCTTTACTTTATCCACCCTACGACCAAAGAGAAGTGCCAGTTTTCAGCACCAATCAACCCTATAATGCAAGAGTACATCACTAAAAACTTTAATCAGGAGATCATCAATGAACAGCTACCTCATGAAAATTTTGAGCGCCACTTCACTATTAGTGCTACTTAGCGCTTGTGGCGGAGGTTCCCCTAAACCAACACAGGTTGACAAAACACTACCAAAGGTCTCGATCAACGGTTACTTAAGTGACATGAGTGCGATCGCTTTTGAGTGGAAACCTATTACTGATCCTCGTGTGAGGGGTGTGGTTGTCTATCGTAATGATCCAGAAGCTAAAGAGCCCAACAAGCTACGTGAGATTGATATGGTTGAAGGTATAAAGGTAACACATTATCTTGATGATGATCTACAGCCTGAAACCCTGTACCATTACCGTTTTGCTACCTTTAATGCGACAGGAAGTAGTTCACTTGCTACTAAAAAGATAAACGTGATGACAAAGCCTCTACTTAACTCGGTAAGCTTTTTTAGCTCAACCGAGTCTTTAGCACGTGCAGCTAAGTTGATCTGGCGTCCACACACAGACAACAGTGTTGTTGCTTACCGACTAGAACGCCGTCAAAATGGTAGCGACAAATGGAAAAAGATTGCCACCATTAAAGGTCGCCTTAATGCAGAGTATATTGACGAAGGACTAAAGGACAACACACGCTATGAGTACCGCCTCAAGGCTGTTACCTTTAATGACATCATCTCTAAGCCTTCACAAAGTGTTACTGTTACGACGAAAGCATTGCCTAAGCGTGTTTCAGAGGTTAGCGCTACTACAGGAAAAGCTGGTTACATTTTAGTAACGTGGAAAGATGAAAATCGCGCCAATATTAGTACCTACCAAGTCTACCGTGCAAGTAGTAAAAACGGAAGTTATAAGCTCATCGCAAAAAACATAAAAAACTTAAGCTACAAAAACAAGATAAGTAAACCTTCTCAACAATACTTTTACAAGGTCGTTGCGGTCACTAAAGATGGTCTTGTTGGTGACTTAAAAGAGGTTTCACCCGCTATGGGAACGACTATTGACGCACCTAGAGCACCTACGAACTTAGTCGCTATGGTTCAAAATGCGACCGTACAACTGACATGGAAATCGTCTGATTCACGTGTTGTCTCGTATATTGTCACAAAAGAGACGTCAAAAGGCTTTATGTCTAGTGAAACACAACAGTTCAAAAATATCAAGAAAAGATTGATGATCGATAGTTCACTCAAACAAGGTGAAGAGTACACTTTTAGTGTTGTTAGTGTGGATAAAAATGGCATAAAGTCTGCGCCATCGAACAATGTTCATGTGAAACTGGAGGCGAAGAAGTAGCCTATGCCTCATATCCATATCAAAGCCTTTAAACCCGTTACCCTACCCGCCGAACAAGCGAACGTTAAGTTTCACTTTATGGCGCATAATGTTCTACACAGTGATGAGTATCTTATCTCTACTTCTGTGGATGAGAAAGAGTTCTTTCTGCTTGTCAAAGACACCGCAGACAATGTTCTTTTAAAAAGTGAAAAGATCTCTCGCCCTTCACCGACTTACATCGTCAAACGTGCACTTAATGCCTATGCTACCCTCAGTGAGAGTGAGATCTTGGCTTCAAACGTCGATGATACCTCTAAAAACATCCACTTGGAAAAAGATGAGTCACTCTGGAGTATTCATGACTTTGCAAAAGGTTTTCCTGAAGCTAAGGATGTACGGATAGAGGTTGGTTTTGGTTCTGGTCGTCACCTGATCCATCAGGCCAAAGAGAACCCTGACATCTTGTTTATCGGTATAGAGATCCATAAACCTTCAGTTGAACAGGCACTTAAACAGATCAACATTTTAGGTCTTAAAAACCTCATCTTACTTGATTATGATGCCCGTCTCTTTTTGGAGTTAGTACCTTCCAACATCGTCAGTCGTATCTATGTTCACTTTCCTGTGCCTTGGGACAAAAAGCCACATCGCCGTGTCATCTCAACTGCCTTTATTAACGAGTCTACCCGTGTTTTAGCACCTAAGGGTCGTTTAGAACTGCGTACTGACAGTGAAAACTATTTTGCCTACTCATGGGAGACCTTTATCGGCCTCAACAAAGCACGTCTTGAAGTCAACAAAAACCAAGAGATCGCTATTAGTTCTAAGTATGAAGATCGTTGGAAGAAGATGGAAAAGAACATCTATGACATCACGCTAATCAACGAAGAGATCTCAGAAGAGATCAAGAGCGGTGGTAGTTTTGCCTTTGCTAAAGGGCTTAATCGAGAACGACTCCTCGAGCTTAATGGAACAACGCAAAAAATAGAAGGTGGTTTCATTCACTTTGAGCGTCTTTATGACATTGATGACACTAAGATGATGGCACGTCTCTCTATGGGGAGTTTTGAACGCCCAGAGCATCTCTATGTGATTGTAAGTGATGAACAGAGTCACTACTTCCCAACAGAGCCCGTTCCTTCTCAAGTCAACTTTGCCGTGCACAAACATCTTGATGAGATCCTACATGGATAAGGTGATCTTAGCAGAAGAGCTCTCACTCGCCTACAACAGTGAAGAGACCATCATCTCTAAGGCTAACTTTGCCGTTTCATCGGGAGATTTTGTCTTTATCACCGGTGCAAGTGGTAGTGGTAAGTCCACCCTACTTCGCTCATTTTATGGTGCTTTGAGACCAGAAAATGGGTCATTGATCGTTGGTGGTGTTGAAGTCAATAATATCTCAAGTTCTAAACTGAACTTTTTACGTCGTCATATAGGGATCGTTTTTCAAGACTATAAACTTGTCAAAGATTGGAACATCGGTAAAAACGTTGCCCTTCCTCTCATCATCAATGGTTACGCTAAAGATGTGAGTGACATCCAGGTCGACAAGCTCTTAAACCATGTCAAACTCTCTCATAAGATCGAGAAATACCCCCAAGAGTTAAGTGGTGGTGAGCAGCAACGTGTTGCTATGGCAAGAGCCTTAGCACATAACCCTATCTTGATCTTGGCCGATGAGCCGACAGGTAACCTTGATGATTACTCTTCACGTCTTATTTGGAACCTGCTCGAAGGGGCAAACACCCAACTCAAAGCTACTGTGGTGATTGTTACCCACCATATACCTGAAGATCTGGCTGTAGAGTACAAACACTTTAACATTGAGGGAGGGACGGTTTATGAGATCAATTAAAAACCACCTTTCACTTATCATTGCCCTCTTTAGTATTGTCTTTACGATGCAGATCTATATTGTTATTGATAGAACAGTTGTTGCGTACGAAAATGATTTGAATAATAATTACAGTGTTGTTGTGGTGACAAAAAAGAAGATGGAACCTAAAACACTAGTAAGCCTTAGCCCGACTATTACCTCTGCAAAAGAGATATCAACAAAAGAGGTCTTAACAAACCTACAATCACAGATGAAACAGCGTCACATCGACCTGCTGAAGCTTTCACTGCCACATTTTTATGCCTTACATCTAAACCACTACCCTACACCCTCTGAACTACAGACTTTACGCAAACGTCTTGAACGTAATGCAGAGATAACACGTATCGAAGATTTTGCTAAGAGTCATGACACTATCTACACTCTGTTACTCTTATACAAGTCTATCTCTATGTTGTTTGCCATTGGCATCTTTGCGGTGACCTCACTGCTGATTATAAAAGAGATGCGTATATGGCAGTTTCAGCATAATGAGCGTATGAGTATTATGGCGATGTTTGGAGCACCAGTATGGATGCGTTCAGCGGTCTTGTTTCGACTTGCTATCGTAGATGCCATCATCGCTTCTCTCTTGGCTATCGCTACCTTTAGCTATGCTGACTTTACCAAAGTGGGGAGTGAACAACTACGTTCGATTGGTGTTGAAGTTCAGATCTTTGAGCTTGTGAATGATGGTATGTTGATCGTAGCCTTAGCCTTAAGTCTCTCTATCATCCTAGCAACACTTATCGTTATTGGTCATAAAGAAGAGGTTTGATGCGTACACTTTTTCTCATCTTTTTCTTACTTATGAGTAGTGCTGTTGCCAAACAAGATGTCAACAAGCAGATCAAAAAAACTTCTAAAAAGATCAATACGTTTAACAAGAAGTACTCTACACTCAACAAGAAGATGAGTCAGACGGCCAAGGCCATCCAAAAGTCTGAACGTGAACTCGCTGATCAAGAAAAAAAGATGCAGCAACTCAGTGAAAAACTAAAAAGTTCTCAGAGCAGTTATGAAACCAACAGCAAAGAGTTGATGCAGCTAAAAGATAAGCAACTACTCCTGCAAGGTAAACAGGGACTCATCGAACAATCACTCATCAATGCCCTCGCACGTAACATATCAATCAGCTCTTTAGTAAAAGACAAATACAGCGTCACCACGGAGTCTATCATCACCGAAGAGGTCCTCCATGCGCTCAACCAAGAGACCCAACGTAAGATAGAACGCTTAGAACAAGAACATAGTGCCAATGCAAAGACGATAGACCACTATCAGTCTCGTACGAACAAACTCCAAGCAGACATCGAAAAAATCGACAAAAACCGAGCCGAACTACTGCGTGTTACGAAAGAGAATAAAGCTTCAATTGCTAAGATGCAAAAAGATAAAAAGAAGTACAAACGCTCCATCAACAAACTACTCGCTCAAAAGCGTGCCTTGAGTAATACCCTAGCACGTCTAAACATTATTAAGAGCGAAGAGAGTAGAAAAGCAAAGGCCTCTAAAAAAGCGAGAAAGAACAAGAAAAATAGCAACGCAAAAGTGACTAAAAAAGGTTCAAGTTACCAACGTGTGAAGTCTAAACGCTATCGTGGCAAAAAGACCATCGCACCACTAAGTGGATACCACTTAGTAAAAAAGTTTGGTCCTTATACTGATCCTATTTATAAGATCAAGATCTATAATGAGTCTGTCTCCTTACAACCTAGAAGTCGTAATGCCAAGGTCAGAACGGTTCTAAACGGTAAGGTAATCTTGGCGAAAAAGACACAGCTTCTTGACAATGTCGTCATCATCAAACACAGTAATGGCTTGCACACTATCTACGCACACCTTGATCAGATTGCACCTACCATTAAAAAGGGCAAACGTGTTAAGAAGGGTGCAACCATCGGTCGTGTTAATCATGAGCTTACCTTTGAAGTGACACAAGACAGTTA
>JAJRVE010000098.1 GCA_024277445.1 Campylobacterales bacterium | reverse complement strand
TATATAAAAGTTTAACCTGATGACTTGTATACTATTAGCAATTTTAGAATTTCTAAATATATTTAAGTAGCTAAAAGTTAGCTTAAATTTAGAAAATTCATGAAAATTTCTTATCAAGGAATCTTATATGATGGAACATCACGATCTCTTACGATCATTTAAAGACAACTGTGGTTTTGGACTTGTTGCCAATATTAAAAACCGCGCCTCACACCAGACACTCGAAGACGCTATAACAGCGCTAGAGCGTATGATGCACCGTGGAGCTGTCGCAGCAGACGGTAAAACAGGTGATGGTAGTGGTCTACTACTCTCTATGCCAACAAGCTTTATGCGTCATGTGGCAAAAGAAGCGGGTGTTGAGCTTCCTGAGCAGTTTGCGATAGCGACCGTCTTTACTAAAGATAAAAAGCAACTCGACATACTAGAAGAAGTGTGTGTGGCTAATGATCTTAAGGTCGTTTTACGTCGTGACGTTCCGGTAGATACAAATGCACTTGGTGATCAAGCGATGGCTTCACTGCCTAACATCGTTCAAGTGTTTGTTACCGCTAACTCTATTATGGCAAATCAACGTTTTGATGCATTGCTTTATCTTTCTCGTAAAGAGACAGAACATAAGTTAGTAGGTGAACGTGACTTCTATATCGCTTCGATGGCATCAAAGGTTCTCTCTTATAAGGGTCTTGTTATGCCAACGCATATTAAAGAGTTTTATAAAGACTTCCAAGATGAGCGTTTTCAGATCTCTTTTTCACTCTTTCACCAACGTTTCTCAACCAACACACTTCCTGAATGGCGTTTGGCACAGCCGTTTCGTGCAGTTGCGCACAATGGTGAGATTAACTCAGTTGAAGCGAACCGTTTTAACGTCGAGGTAAAGTCAGAGTCGATCAAGTCTGAGGTCTTTACAGATGAAGAGATCGCACGTATCTTGCCGATCCTTCAGCTAGGTTCTTCTGACTCTGCTTCAGGCGACAACTTTTTTGAGTTCCTTATCGCTAATGGTATGGACTTCTTTAAAGCAGCCCGTGCGGTTATCCCCGCGCCATGGCAAAATGCACCACACATGGACCCAGAACTTCGTGCTTTCTATGAGTACCAATCAACGGTATTTGAAGCATGGGATGGTCCAGCAGCATTCTCACTAACAGATGGTCGTTACATTGGTTGTGTTCTTGACAGAAACGGTCTTCGTCCTTCAAAATACATCATTACTCACGATGATAACCTTCTTATTGCTTCTGAGTATGGTGTTGTAGACATCCCTGACGAGCGAATCAAAGAGCGTGGTCGTCTTCAGTCAGGTCAGATGATCGGACTTGACCTTAAGTTTGGCAAAGTACTTAAAGATGAAGAGATCAACAACTATCTAAAATCGGCTAACCCTTACATGAAGTGGTTGAACGAGCGTATGGTTTACCTACAAGAACATGTTGAGAATCAGTACACAACAAACTGTGAGATCGAAGAAGATATTACACATCGTCAGCGTTTCTTTAATGTTACACATGAGATTGTTGAGCAGGTCATCGAGCCGATGATTAGCGATGGTAAAGAGTCTGTTGGTTCTATGGGTGATGATACGCCATTAGCAGCATTTAGTACCAAACAACGTAATTTCTCTGACTTTTTTAAGCAGAAGTTCGCACAGGTAACGAACCCACCAATCGATCCTATCCGTGAAAAAGTAGTGATGAGTTTGAACACAGGTTTTGGTGAGATCCATAACATTTTAGATGAGATTCCTTCACACGCTCACCGTCTTAAAGCGATCTCTCCGGTTGTAACCTATGAAAAACTTGATGTTCTTAAGTCCTATGGTGATGTAAACTCACCACGTTTTGAAGAGTTTTATAAAAATGAGACCTTCTCTACTGCTTATAAAAGCGATCTTAAAGCATCACTTGACATACTTGTGGCTAAGATCGTTACGGCGGTCAAAGAAGATGGCGTGCGTATTGTCATCTTGAGTGACAAAGAGTTCTCTAAAGAGATGCGTACTATCCCGATGTTATTAGCTGTTGGTCGTCTAAGCCGTGAACTTTTAGCACAAAAAATTCGTCATTTAGTTTCAATTATTGCGGATTCTAGTGAAGTGGTTGACTCACATGGTGTAGCAACACTTCTTGGTTATGGCGCGAGTGCTGTTTTCCCAAGTCTTCTTTTTGCTTCAGCGGTTAATCGTGTAAACCAGTCTAAAAACTTAGACATTAGTTGTTCAGAAGCCCTTAAAAATGTACATGGTTCACTTAACGCAGGTCTACTAAAGATTATGTCAAAGATGGGTATTGCTACCGTTGCTTCTTATCGTAACTCAGGTCTTTTCGATGTGATGGGTCTTAGTCGTGAGATTGTTAAAGACTGTTTTACAGACTCTCATGCGCTAATTCCAGGTATCACTTATGACGATATTGATGAGCGTCTCCAAAAAGCACATAAGGATGCCTTTGATGATCGTGGTTTCAGTACGATCTTTCCACTAAACATTGGTGGTTTCTACAAGTTCTACAACGGTCAAGAGTACCATGACTTTGGTCCAGATACTATTCATGCTATTCACGCTATTAGTAAGTCTGGTGATGAGAAAGACTACATTAAACTTCGTGAGATTATTAACAAACGTGGTCTTAAGTTTGTGCGTGACTTCTTAGAGTTTAAGTCCGATCGTAAAGCGATCGACATCTCTGAAGTAGAGCCGAAAGAGACGATTTTCAAGCGTTTTGCATCAGCAGCGATGAGTCTTGGTTCTATCTCTCCAGAAGCACACGAAGCGATCGCGGTTGCGATGAACACCATCGGCGGTAAATCGAACTCTGGTGAGGGTGGTGAAGACGTTGCCCGTTTTGGTACTAACAAGCTCTCTAAGATCAAGCAGGTTGCATCAGGACGTTTCGGTGTGACACCAGCGTACTTGCGCTCAGCTGAAGAGATCCAGATTAAAGTCGCACAGGGTGCTAAACCAGGTGAGGGTGGACAGCTTCCAGGTCATAAAGTAACGGGTCTGATTGCGCGTCTGCGTCATACGGTTCCAGGTGTTACCTTGATCTCGCCTCCACCACACCACGATATCTACTCGATCGAAGATCTTGCACAGCTTATTTTTGATCTTAAGCAGGTTAACCCTTCAGCAACGATCGCGGTTAAGCTTGTTTCAACAGCAGGTGTTGGTACGATTGCAGCGGGCGTGGCGAAAGCATACGCTGACAAGATCATTATCTCGGGTGGTGACGGTGGTACAGGTGCCGCACCATTAACATCGATCAAATTCGCGGGTAACCCTTGGGAACTTGGTCTGACAGAAGCACACAATGCACTTAAGGCAAACAGCCTACGTGGTCTTGTTGAACTTCAGACAGATGGTGGACTAAAGTCTGGTCTTGATGTTGTTAAAGCAGCCTTACTTGGTGCAGAATCTTTTGCCTTTGGTACGGGAGTTCTTAGTATCGTTGGTTGTAAGATGCTACGTATCTGTCACTTGAACAAATGTTCAGTGGGTATTGCAACACAAAACGAGCGTCTACGTAAAGAGCACTTTACGGGTAATGTTGAGCAGATCATTAACTACTTCACCTTCTTAGCAGAAGATGTTCGTTCGATCATGGCAGAACTTGGTTTCAAGACGATAGAAGAGATGGTTGGGCGTTCTGACGTTCTTAAAGTGGTTGATGATGCCTTCGCTCAGAAATTTGACTTCTCTGCGGTACTTCACCAAGAAGAGGGTGTTAACACGTGTCAGACACCATTTAATGAGCCATTTGATGACAATGCCTTCGAAAAAGATGTTCTTGAAGAAGCGATGTCTGCGATCAAGCATCCCGAACAGCCTATCCGTATAGAACGTACTATCACCAACCTACACCGTAGTTTTGGTGCCCGTGTTTCTGGTGAGATCGCGCAGTATTATGGCGACAAGGGACTTAAAGAAGATACGATTAAGATCAATCTTACTGGTATTGCAGGTCAAGCACTGGGTGCCTTCTTGATCGAGGGTGTTTCCATCAACCTTGAGGGTGTTGCCAATGATTATATTGGTAAGGGAATGAGCGGTGGTAAGATCATCATTAACCCAACACACAAGGGTGAAGAGTACTCTGCTGGTGGTAACACCTGTATTTATGGCGCTACAGGCGGTAAGCTCTTTATCTCTGGTTCTGTTGGCGAGCGTTTTGGAGTTCGTAACTCAGGTGCCTTAGCCATCGTTGAAGGAACAGGTGACAATGCCTGTGAATATATGACCGGTGGTATCGTTGCTATTCTTGGTAAGACCGGTGGTAACTTTGGTGCAGGTATGACAGGTGGTATTGCCTTTGTTTACGATGAAGGACATAACTTCATTGAAAACGTTAACCGTGAACTGGTTGAAGCGATCCGTATTGACACCGATGATGGTGATGAGGCGAGACACTACCTTAAACGTCTGCTTAAAGAGTATGTTGCGACGACGAACAGTCCTAAAGCCCAAGCGATTTTGGATGCCTTTAGAATTGAGATCCGTAACTTCTGGTTAGTACAACCTAAAAACCTTAAAAAATTACCGTTAAATCAAGAGAAAGGGGATTAAGATGAGAAATTTCCTAACTGTAAGTCGTATTGACCCAACAAAACGTTTAGTTGTAGAGCGTACCAAAGATTTTGGTGAGATCTACGAAGTGTTCCCAAAAGAAGATGCCTCTTCTCAGAGCGATCGCTGTATTCAGTGTGGTGATCCATTTTGTTTGAACAAATGTCCACTGCATAACTATGTCCCTCAGTGGCTAAAAGCCGTGGCTGAAAAAGATCTTGAGTTTGCCTTTAACCTCTCTAACGAGCCATCACCTTTTCCTGAAGTGATGGGACGTGTCTGTCCACATGACCGTCTATGTGAGGGTGACTGTACGCTTAACGATGGGCATGGTGCGATTACGATCGGCTCTATTGAGACCTTTATTAATGAAGAGGGATTTAAAGCGGGATTAACGCCTAACTTTCCTGGTATCAATACGGACAAAAAAGTGGCGATAATCGGTTCAGGTCCTGCGGGACTCTCTGCTGCTACATATCTTTTACGTGCAGGTATCGCTGTTACCGTGTATGAGAGAGCAGACCGTGCGGGTGGACTACTTACTTATGGTATCCCTAACTTCAAATTGGACAAAAAAGTGATCGAGCGTCGTGTTAACATCTTGAAAGATGCGGGAATGGAACTTGTCCTTAATTGCGAAGTTGGTAAAGATATTACCTTTGATGAGATGGCAGACAAACACGATGCGATCTTTATTGGTGTAGGTGCTACTCAGGCTAAGGGTGCACGTCTAAGCGGTGAAAAAGCGGACAATGTTTACATGTCTATGGAGTACCTGACGGCGATCCAACGTAAAAACTTCGGTCTCAAGTATGACAAGCAGTTTGATTTTAAAGATCAAGATGTAGTCGTTATTGGTGGTGGTGATACCGCGATGGACTGTGTTCGAACCGCGAAGCGTGAAGGTGCTAAGTCAGTGACTTGTCTTTACCGTCGTGATGCGCACAACATGCCAGGTTCTCAAAAAGAGTACAAAAATGCGATGGAAGAGGGTGTTGACTTTACTTTCTACGCAGCGCCTAAAGAGATCGTTCTTGGTGAAGATGGCAAGGCAGTAAGTGTTGCTATGATCAAGACTGTTCTTGGTGCGAAAGATGAGAGTGGTCGTCAACGCATGGAAGAAGTTAGTGGTAGCGAGTTTAAGGCGAAGGCTGATGTTGTCATCATGGCACTTGGTTTTGACCCTGAAGTACCATCGTTCTTAGCTGAAAACGGTATTGAGACGAACGAGTGGGGTGGCGTTGTAGTTAATGATGACTATGAGACTACTACACCGGGTATCTATGCTGGTGGTGACTGTTACCGTGGTGCTGACCTTGTTGTTACAGCAGCACTTGATGGACGTGAAGCTGCACGTAAGATCATAAAGTCACTGCTTAAGTAGTGCAGACCTTTGTCAGTGCCTCTCTGGCAGCCTTAAAAGAGATACAAACGCTTTTAAGCCAGACAGATCACGCTGTAGGTTCAGCCTTACATAACCAAGGCGCTGGCGGTGATGTCAGCATGGGTTATGATCTTCTTGCAGAAACCTGCTTTGTCAAACACCTCTCATCTTTTGGAAAAATTCTCTCTGAAGAGAGTGGCAGCATTGGTGAGGGTGAAGAGTGCATTATTATTGATCCTATCGATGGCAGTGATAACTTAAGATCAAACTTTCCTTATTATGGTGCTTCTATCGCGTTGGAACATAAGGGAGAGGTTGTTATAGGTGTGGTCTGTAACTTTGCCAATGGGGACTGTTTTGTTCGAGAGGGTTGTCAACACTATCGTTGTTCGCTCTTGGATGATAATTTACATGAAGAAGTTTCTATTAATGCTTATGCAAAAATCGGCCTCTTTGAAAAGGCCGGTGAACATCTTGATATTGCACAGATATTGATCGATAAAAGTTTAAAGTTTCGCTCTCCTGGGGCAGTTGCCCTCTCTTTAGCCTATGCTCATAGTGTGAAATATGTTCTCTTTTTAGGTGATATTCGTACCTATGATGTGGCTGCCGGACTCTACTTGTGTGAAGATTTGTACGTTTATGTAGGTGAAGATATCTTCATCGTATCGCATAATAAGGATGTCTTCGCTAAAATACTTACTATTTTTAATTTAACAGACAACATCTCCTAAAAAGAGATGGTTGTACTATTTTTAAGGCTACTCTATGAATCTTTTTGATCTCTTTACCAGTAACTCTAACACATCAAAGCAACAAGCAAAAAAAAGTGAAGCACCAGCACACTGGATTAAGTGTAAGTCATGTCAATCACTGATGTATTATAAAGAGGTTGAAAACCAGAACCATGTCTGTCCTAAGTGTGGGTATCACCTACGTTTAGCAGTTGATGCTCGTATTAAACTTCTAGCAGATGAAGGTACCTTTACTGAATATGATGACAACCTAAAGCCAGTTGATCCACTTAAGTTTGTGGACAAGAAGTCATATGTCAAACGTGTAGAAGAGGGTGTTAAAAAGACAGGTCGTCACTCTTCTGTGGTAAGTGGTGAGTGTGAGATCAATGGCGTCGGTACACAACTTGTTGTTTTTGACTTTGGTTTTATGGGTGGATCACTCGGTTCAGTCGAAGGTGAGAAGATCGTTCGTGCGATTAACCGTGCGATTGAAAAACGTCAAGGTGTTATCATCGTCTCCGCTTCAGGTGGTGCACGTATGCAAGAGTCTACCTTCTCTCTACTACAGATGTCTAAGACCTCTGCAGCACTCGGAAAACTTGCTGAAGCAAAACTTCCATACATCTCACTCTTAACAGATCCTACTATGGGCGGTGTTTCTGCCTCGTTTGCAACACTAGGTGACATCATCATCGCTGAACCAGGTGCGCTGATTGGTTTTGCTGGTCAGCGTGTTATTAAGCAGACCATTGGTTCTGACTTGCCAGATGGCTTCCAACGGGCTGAGTTCTTACTTGAAAAAGGTTCCATCGATATGGTGGTAAACCGTAACGAGATGAAAGATACGCTTAGTAACTTGTTAAAGATGATGTTAGGCAAGTAAGCCTCTCATTTATACTTCCCTATGCAACTTTATGCACTCTGCGACCAGAGCACACTTGACAACAGAAACATCTCTTTAGAAGCCTTTGTCGACCTCTGTATTCGATACAATGCCCAGATCATCCAATACCGCAACAAAAGCCAAGACTTTGACTTCATCACACAACAACTTGTAAAGTTGCGTCAACTCTGGTCGAAGACACTAATCGTAAATGATGCCTTTTTACTTTACCCTTTTTGTGACGGCGTCCATTTGGGTCAAGAAGATCTTCTAAAAGTAGATAGAAATCCCTATTTCGCGATAGACAAAATCCGTAATATCATTGGTACCAACAAACTGATCGGTCTCTCAACACATAACAAAGAAGAGATTGAGATGGCAAACTTGTTAGACTTAGACTATATCGGTCTAGGTGCCTACAGAGCTACCAGTACTAAAGAAGATGCTGCGCCACTCAAAGAGCATCTTGATGAACTCGCAGCATTTTCAAAGCACCCCGTAGCAGCTATTGGTGGAGTGCGTTTTGAAGATGAATTTGAATACGTCTCTTACCGGGTTGTCAGCAGTGCACTCTATGAAGTGTAATTGATGAAAGTAGACATCGTCTCCATCGCTAAAAAAGAGCGCTCTTTGTATGATCCTTTGAATAAAGAGCTAATGAAAATGTCATCTCGCTTCGCAAAAATTAACGATATTGAACTTTTTCCGAAAGATGTTACTAAAGCACACACTATAGGCCCTGAAGCCGCACATAGCGCATATACAAAAGCTTTAGAGCCACATTTAGATGGCAGTTATACCATCGCATTACACCCAGCAGGTAAAATAATCAATTCTCACGAGTTTAGTAAGCTATTAGCTGATAAAATGGCGATTAAATTTTTTATTGGTGGTGCTTACGGTTTTGAAGATGCTTTTTTAAAGCGCTGCGACAAGGTGATCTCGCTTGGTGAGATCACCATGAGTCACAAGATTGCTAAGGTAGTTTTGTTAGAGCAGGTATATCGAGGCTTTTCAATCTTAAGTAACCATCCGTATCATAAATAGGAACCTAAATGCGTCAGAGTGAATTGAAATTTTTTGTTGATATGTTAGAAGCGCGTAAAGCTCAGATCCAAAAAAACATTGAAGGTGTTGAAAAAGACCTTCAAGAGTTAAATAGCTTGGAACTTAATGATGAAGCAGATCATGCTTCAGTGAGTAACGACAACCTTCGTGAAGTGGCTATTGGTCAGCAACAAGAGCTAGAGTTGATCGAAATTCAAGTTGCTTTGGGTAAAATAAAAGACAAACAATACGGGATTTGTGAGATGTGTGAAGAAGATATCTCTATTCAACGTCTAAAAGTCAAGCCACATGCAAAGTATTGCATTGACTGCCGTGAGATTGTAGAAAAACAACAGTAACAAGGATACAGAATGTATATTAAACGCTTTTCAATAGCTGCCTTCATATTAATGGGCCTGATTGGTTCATATTTTTATGTAAGTTTTCCAAACGAACATTTAGCCGTTGATATTTTAGGTGTACATTCAGCAACCTTGCCGATTGCATTTTGGGTTGTGCTTCCTATGGTGTTGCTTTATTTAGCGACGATTGCTCATATGCTTTTTGCATCTATTGTAGGTTCATTTAACCTTCGCAAGTATCGTATTGATTCAGAGACGTTTGAAGACTCTATAAGAGATGCACTTCTTGGTCGCATCGAACGTCATAACAGTTATAAGACGGATCGTTACAGTCTTTTTGGTAAGGTTGTTGATAATTCTCAACTGCACCTCATTAAAGATGTCCCTGAAACGGGAAGTGAAAAGCTTGATGAGACGATTGCTATTGTGACTAAGATCAATGCAGGTGAGTATGTTGATCTTAAAAAGTTTTACCTCTCAAAAGCTAACCCATTGGTGCAGAAAAATAATATGAATGCCTACAATGCAGGTGATATCGCAGAAGAGAAGATCCTTAACAATGTAGATGACTATTTAGATGAACTTGTCTCTCTTGCCTTTACAAACTATGCTAAGACAGCACCATTGACTCAGATAGAGAAGTATAAAGCACACTTGACCAAACCGGTACTCTTTAAGATCGTAGCACGTGTTAATGCAGTTGAGAACACCTTAGATATCTCTATCGACTCTCTGATCGCTCTCTTTAAAGAGGTAACGCTACAAAAAGAGGATTACATTAATCTCTCTGCAACCCTTGCTGAACACATGTTACCAGATGAGCGTATTAAGCTCTTTAAGAACCTTTCAGATGAAGTTGAGCTTGCAACTGCTGCTTACCTTTACACACTCTTTGATCTTGAGATGATTGCTCCTGCTGAAGATATTCTTGAGAACTCTCAGCCAGATGAGTATATTTATTTTAAGGCGTATAAGGCGTTGAAAGATTGTCATAAAAACTTCCCGATTGAGCTCTTCATCCCCCACAAAATCCTTTAAAAGTTTCAGCTGCGGCGCGATTTGCACCGGAGTTCACCTCTCTACGCACACCAGTGCGCCATCGGGTTCACATCCGGCACAACTCACACCACATCTGAAACTTTTAATGCCAGGAGAACTTGTTTTGGGAAGGCAACTTTTCGACGAGCTTCGCCGTCGGTTTGGTTGCTAACTCTCAGGCGGTTCAAATTCTCTGTCATCCCTGCGAAGGCAGGGATCCACGAGCTAAAGCTTTCCAACAATTTAAGAACCCACTAAGACAAACTAAGTCATCGTTATTTCCCATTTCCCATTTCCCATTTCCCATTTCCCATTTCCCATTTCCCATTTCCCATTTCCCATTTCTGCTATAATTGCGCAAATTATTTTTAGGCATAACATGACTGACAAGATCTCTTTTGACACACCTCTTTATGTATTGGCACCGCTTGCGGGTTTTACTGACCTTCCGTTTCGTAGTGTGGTGAAGAAGTTTGGTGCGGACTTGACGGTGAGTGAGATGGTGAGTTCTAATGCTTTGGCACACAGCTCAGCAAAAAGTATGAAGATGCTTGAGAAGTCGGTGTTGGAAGATCCTTACTCTGTTCAGATCTCAGCTTCTGATGTAGAGATGGCCAAGAAGGCGATTGAAGTGCTAAATGGACAAGAGGGGATTGACGTCATCGACTTAAACTGTGGTTGTCCTGTTCCTAAGGTCTTTGGGCATGGTTCTGGGTCTGCACTGCTTGATGACCTGCCGCGTCTAACGTCGATTTTACGTGCGATTAAAGAGACCTCAAACAAGTCTACCTTGACAGCCAAGATTCGTCTTGGTGTGACAGAGAAAAATCATGTGCAGATCGCCCAAGAGATCGAAGCTTCGGGTGTTGACTTTATAGCAGTGCATGGTCGAACGAGAGCAGGGAAGTTTAAAGCGCCTGTGGATTACGACGCTATTGCTGAGATTAAAGAAGCTGTTTCGATTCCTGTTATTGCAAATGGAGATATAGACAGTTTTGAGAAGGCACAATGGGTGTTAGAACATACTAAGGCAGATGGTGTCATGATCGGTCGTGGAGCCGTAGGTGCACCATGGATCTTCCATCAGCTAAAAACAGGCAAGGCGGATATCTCTCTTCCTCTAAAACATGAGATTATTATGGAACATTATGACAAGATGGTAGAGTTTTATGGAGCGCATGGTGTAGCTATGTTTAGAAAACATACGCATACCTATTCAAAAGGCTATGAAGGTGCTTCGGTTATGCGTGACAAGGTAAACCATATTAGTGACATCGCTGAGTATCGTAAGGTCTTAGATGACTTCTTTGGTGCAGGCGTGATGGCTGATCGCTAAAAAGAGCTATTACTGTAAGCTGGTATCACTTGTGTCATGTCAAGGAGTAGGATCTCTCTCTTCGATATAATCCTCAAAAAATATGATGGATCACACAATGTTTACACCTGACAAACCTCAAAATTACTTTTTCTCCCAAGTTCACCAACCATTTTTCCTCTCTGGTATCTTCTTTGCTGTGGTCGTGATGTTGATGTTTATGCTCTCGTATAAAGGGGTCTTACCGCTGCAAGTAGACAGTACAAGTTTTCATAGCTATTCTTTGATCTATGTGGTCTTTACACAGTTCTTTACGGGCTTCATCTTTACGACCTTTCCACGTTTTTGTCAGGCAGAGGTGATCGACAAAGATTATTATCTTCGTACGTGGGGTTTGCATCAGCTGGGTGCTGTGCTTTTCCTTGTGGGTGCTGTTAGCTCTGAGGAACTGCTTTATGTAGGTATGGCGGTTTTATTACTGGCCAATATAGCGATTGTCTATAAGTTAAAAGTGATCTTCTCTAAAGCACCAGAAGCAATGCGTCATGACCCACTGTGGATATTGGTCGGTTTTTCTATGGGGCTATTTGCCCATGTACTCTACTTTTTAGTCTTTGCTGGTGTTGATAACAGTGGCGTTGCTATCGCGCTTAACCTCTACCTTGTTTTTGTTACCTTTGCTGTTGGTCAGCGTATGGTGCCATTTTTTAGTCATAGCTTCGCAGAAAAAAATGAGCGTTTTGTTCCAACTGTATTTGCTTTGTTAGTTGTGAAAGTATTTGCTGTGAACTTTGGTATTTCAGTAGTAGAAATCATCACAGACATTGTCTTAGGTCTTTATATCGCTATGGAAGTAAAGCGCTGGGAACTCCCGTGGAGTGGCTCACCTGCCATTTTAAAGATCTTGCACATCTCACTGTACTGGTTGATTGCTTCACTGCTTTTGGGTGGCTTAGTTCGCTTAGTAGAGTATGTGACCGAAGCAAGCTTTATGCAGATGGATGTTCATATGCTTGCCCTTGGTTTTGTTACGACGATGCTAATAGGTTTTGGTACCCGTGTGACACTTGGACACTCTGGACAACCGCCACACGCTGATGCAACGACCTTAAAAGTGTTTTACCTGCTACAGGTTGTTGTTGTCGCGCGTATCTTGTTTTCAGTGGTCATGGGTGCTAGTCTTGGTATGTTCTGGATGTTTGATCTCTCTATTGCTCTTTGGTTACTACTGTTTATCTTTTGGGGAGGACGTTTTGGACCCGTTTTAGTAAGTGGTAAAAAACTTTAACGCTGGAGTATACATTTTAAAATATTCACAATAAGCTTTCCTTAACTACTATTACTTACTGCCATATATTGCCCCCTTCAAAGCGACTCTTTGCTATAATCGCGCGAAATAAGCGAGGGTAGGTAGGATGTTAGAGATCATTGAACTATTGTTTTTAGGTGCTGCTGTTGGAACGCTTTCGGGGTTTTTTGGTGTAGGTGGGGGAACTATCTTGATTCCCGCCCTTTTGCTAATGGGCTATGACATGAAAGTAGCTATTGGTATCTCTGTCGTGCAGATGGTTTTTAGTTCGATCTATGGTTCTTACCTAAACCTCAAAAAAGGGACACTTGACATCAAGATGGTCGCGATGATCGGTGCAGGTGGTTTTGCTGGAGCGCTCTTAAGTCCGCTTATTATTGCTACACTTGCTGAAACCACTTTAGAGTGGATCTTCCTCTCTTTTGTTCTCTTTGCTTTAGCGCGTATGTTCTTTAAGACGAAAGAACATCATGATGAGCGTTCAGCCCATCCTGTTGTTCTCTTTGTTATTGGTGCAGTTTTAGGCGCTTTTGCTATATCTATTGGTGTAGGTGGATCGATCTTACTGGTACCCATCCTTGTTGGCTTTTTACATGTTCCGCTTAAAAAGGCCGTCTCAGCTGGACTTTTCTTTGTCGTATTTTCGTCACTTTCAGGCCTTATAGGTCTGAGTGTTTCAGGTTCGATCGACTATACAAGTGGCGCCATCATTGGTTTAGCCTCACTTGTTGGTGTTGCTGGTGGCATTTGGTTGAAGCACCATGTCTCGGATAACCATCACAAACTTGCACTGATGCTCTTTTACGTCAGTGTTGCTTCATATATATTTTACAGATTGGTAGGTCATAATGGATAAGATTAAGATTACAGGTGCGCGTGAAAACAACTTAAAGAATATCTCTTTAGAAGTCCCTAAAAATAAGCTGGTAGTCTGTACCGGGTTAAGTGGAAGTGGTAAGTCAACCCTTGCCTTTGGCACGCTTTATGCTGAAGGCCAACGTCGTTACCTTGAGAGCCTTTCTAGTTATGCACGTCAGTTTTTGGACCGTATTGGTCAGCCTGATGTTGACAAGATAGAGGGCCAGACACCGGCTATCGCTATTGATCAAAAGACCACTTCTAAAAATCCACGTTCTACTGTCGGTACTATTACTGAGATCTATGACTATCTGCGTCTTCTTTATGCTCGTATTGGTGTGCAGCACTGTCATCAGTGTGGCAAGGTGATCTCACAGATGTCAGCCTCAGACATTATCGATCAGGTCAAAAAACTTCCTATTGGTGCGAAGATCGTTATCTTGGCACCGCTTATCCGTGAGAAAAAAGGAACCTACCATGATCTTTTTGAATCACTACGTCACAAAGGTTATGTCCGCGCGATGATCAATGGTGTCATGACCAGCTTGGATGAAGAGATAGAACTTTCAAAAAGTAAAAAGCATACCATTAAAGTGGTCATTGACCGTATTGTCATTAAAGAGGACAACCAAGACCGTATCGCCCAAGATGTTGAGAAGGCACTCAAAGAGAGCTATGGCGAGGTTGAGTTAGAGTTTTTGAACAATGAAGAGATGGGGTATAAAGATCGCATCATCCATTACTCTGAGCATAATGCTTGTTTTGACTGTAAGGTTAGTTTTGAGCCACTTGAACCGCTTACTTTCTCATTTAACTCACCTAAGGGTGCGTGTACTGAGTGTGATGGACTAGGGCTTCGTTACGCACTTGACCAAGATAAGATTGTGGATGTTGACCTGCCTATTGAGAAGGGTGGCGTGAAGATCATTTATGGTTTTAACAAAGGGTACTACTTCACCTTTTTAAAAGGGATGTGTAAACAAAATGACATCAGCATAACTGTTCCTTTTGGCGAACTAGAAGAGTATCAGAAAAAAGCGATACTCCATGGTGCTATAGATGAAGTAGAGTTTGAGTGGAAAGGGCATCCTATCAAACGTGTGTGGCCAGGTATCATCCGTATCGCTTATGACATGTTCAAAGATGAGAAAGAGCTACAAGACTACATGAGTGAGAAGACCTGTAGTGTCTGTAATGGTAACCGTCTTCGTCGCGAATCTTTAGCGGTTGATGTGGCGGGTAAAAAAATCTTTGAAGTGATCGAACTGCCGATAGAAAAAAGTTACAAATGGTTTAATGAAGATAAACATTTTGACTTTTTGAGTGAACAAGACAAGATGATTGCTACACCAATTTTTAATGAGATTAAAGAGCGTCTCTTCTTCTTATATGATGTTGGACTTGGTTACATCACTTTAGATCGTGATGCGCGAAGTATTAGTGGTGGAGAAGCACAACGTATTCGTATTGCTTCACAGATCGGTTCGGGACTGACGGGTGTTATGTATGTTTTGGATGAGCCGAGTATTGGTCTACACGAACGTGACACGCTAAAGCTTATCCGTACGCTGCGTTCACTTCAAGAGAAGGGTAACTCCGTCATCGTGGTCGAACACGACAAAGAGACCATCGATAATGCTGACTACATCATCGACATTGGTCCAGGAGCAGGTAAGTATGGCGGTGAGATCGTCTTTACAGGAACACGTAAAGAGATGGAAAAAGCCAAGACGTTGACTGCTGACTACCTCTCTGGTCGTAAGCAGATCGAGTACTTTCACCGTCGTCCTCAAGAAAACTGGCTAGAGATCAACAATGTCAACATCAACAACATTGAAAACCTTTCAACCAAGATACCACTTCAAAACTTTGTCTGTGTAACAGGAGTGAGTGGTAGTGGTAAAAGTTCACTGATCCTACAGACACTTCTACCAAATGCACGTGAGCTTTTAAACCACGCACGTAAGGTTAACAAGATCGCCGGTGTTGAGATCAATGGTTTAGAACAGTTAGACAAGGTCATCTACTTAGACCAAAGTCCTATCGGTCGTACGCCACGTTCCAACCCAGCGACCTATACCGGTGTGATGGATGAGATCCGTAGTCTTTTTGCGAAGACGAAAGAGTCAAATATCCGTGGTTACACCACTTCTCGTTACAGCTTTAATGTTAAGGGTGGTCGTTGTGAGAAGTGTCAGGGTGAGGGTGAGATCAAGATCGAGATGCACTTCTTGCCAGACGTACAGGTGAAGTGTGATGCTTGTCGTGGTACACGTTACAACGCACAGACACTAGAGATACTTTATAAGGGTAAGACCATCGCTGATGTACTCGCCATGAGTGTTGAAGAGGCCTTTACCTTCTTTGAGCCTATTCCTAAGATACATATCAAGCTTAAGACCCTTGTTGATGTTGGTCTAGGCTACATTACTCTTGGTCAAAACGCAGTAACCCTCTCAGGTGGAGAGGCACAGCGTATTAAGCTCGGTAAAGAGTTAAGCCGTAAAGATACGGGTCGCACGCTTTACATCTTAGATGAGCCTACAACAGGCCTTCACTTTGCTGATGTTGACCGCCTAACGGGTGTACTCCATCACTTTGTAGAGCTAGGGAACTCTGTCTTGGTCATCGAACATAACCTTGACATGATCAAAAATGCTGACTATGTCATTGACATGGGTCCTGAAGGGGGCTCAGGCGGTGGAGACATCATTGATGAAGGCTCACCTGAAGCGATGGCACTAAGTTATAAAGAGAGTGGCTCTTATACGGGTGAGTACCTCGCAAAAGAGTTAGCACTACATAACAAGTAGATGATAAACTACACACTTCAAGATGTCGCAGCGATGACATCGGATGCTTTTTTTAACCGTGGTAGTGACTACTTTAAAGAGCAGCGTTCAGCCATACGAGACTTTGAGATGATTTCGCATGACTTGATGGTTATCTCTGCTGTGACCAAAGGAAGTGCCAACTACGTGCAGAGTATCTCTGTCATGCGTGACGATATGGGTGCTGTCAAACTCAAAGGTCGCTGTTCGTGTCCTGTGGGACGTGAGTGTAAGCATGTCGTCTCCAGCGCACTTACCTTTATGTTAGAACACAACTTCATTAC
>JAJRVE010000097.1 GCA_024277445.1 Campylobacterales bacterium | reverse complement strand
TGCTTCACGAAGTGCTTTTTTAAGAGGCGATATCTCTTCCATCTGAGAGCCAATATGAAAATGGATCATAGAAAAGTACTGGATAAGTTGATGGCTTTTTAGTAGCTTAATTGCTTCTATAAGCTCGGTAGCAGTCAGCCCAAACTTAGCATCCATTCCACCGCTTTTGGCCCATGACCCTGAGCCTGTACTATGAAGTCTAACACGGATACCGATGTTAGGAATCTTGAGGTTGGTGTTGTTCGCCACTTCGATAATGGATTCTAACTCACCAATACCTTCGAGGGTGAGGGTGATGTTATGTCCCATCTGTGCGGCCATAAAACAGAGCGTAGTCATTTCGGTGTCTTTAAAACCATTAACGGTGATAGGTGAACCAAGTGGGGTTTGTGCGATGGCTAAGATGAGTTCGGCTTTGGAACCTGCCTCGAGACCATAGTTGTAGGCTCTTCCATGCTCGATAATGGACTTGACTGCTTGTGGATACTGGTTTACCTTGAGCGGAAAGACAGCATTAAACGAACCTGTGTAACCATTTTCATCGATAGCGCGTGAAAAGTTAGCATAAAGATCATCGATCTGCTTGCCTATGAGGTGAGGGAAGCGTAAGATAATCGGACCGCGAAGACCACTGTTACGAATGTTCTGTGTGATCTCTAAGAGCGAAGGTTTACTACCCTTATTGATGCAGATCTCACCATTTTTGATAATGAAATTCTCATTCCCCCAGATATCAATGCCGTAGTTGACCATCTCTATTAGTCTTTTAGCTTTTCATCAAAGTATTTATCGACATCAAAGAAGATGAAACCTTGCTTGTTGATGTAGGTAAGGTTTTTGATGCTGAGTTCATTGATGCTTGCTTTACCCATGATCGCCAAGATGGTCTTCATCCCTTTAATGAGGTTGTTATGGTAGTTGGTGATCTCATTACCTTGTTTGACAACTAAGAATGAAGCACGTTTCTTTTTGTCTTGTGTCGCAATACCAACAGGGCAGACGTGGCCACTCGTACCTGAACAGACACGAGCACGGATACAGCCAGCACTCATCATGAAACCACGCGCGATGCCAACTGCATCGGCTCCAAGAGAGAGTATGATGGCGACATCGTCAGGTGTCAAGATCTTTGAACTTGCGATGATGCGCATGTCCTCACGAAGATCATGCTTTTTGAGTGCCTCGTCGAGGATGTAGAGCGCATTGCTCGTTACCATACCGACAGACTCCATCAACTCTAGGGGCGCAGTAGCACTTCCACCATCACCACCGTCAACGGTTAAGAAGTCAGGGATGGCTTTACCCTTTGCTTTACGCTCTTGGAGTATCTTTGCGATGTTGTTGACATTTTTTCTGTCAGAGATGACGATTTTAGCTCCAACAGGCTTTTGAGATAGTTCTTGAAGCTCACCAATAAAGTCCATCAAGTCATCAATGGTGTCAGCAAAAGGAAAGCGGTTCGGTGAGATAAGGTCTTTACCCTCTTCAACTCCACGATAGTAAGCAATGTCAGCGGTTACTTTTTTACCGATGATCTTACCACCCGTCTGTTTAGCCCCTTGTGCAATCTTGATCTCTGTCATCTGACAAAAGCGCATTACTTTTTGGTAACGAAGTGGATCAAACTTGCCATTTTCATCACGCACACCATACAGACCTGAACCGATCTGCAGTGTCAGGTCAGGCATGTCTGAAGGAACCTCTGTTGGAAAGGCCTCAAGTGGTGCACTCCAGTTGACACGAAAGAGAGCGTGTGAACCTGGATCGTAGATGTAGGTGTTTTCGGTCTTTTTGTTCAGCAATATCTTACGGTAGAACTTGGCAGCAAGTGCATTGTTAGAGAGTAGTGAAGTGATGCGAAAGAGAGCTTCTGCAAAGGGTGTTGAAGCGACGATCTCAAGGTAGGCTGCATTATCACAGTCTGGTTTATGGGTGTAGAAGTAGTTAGACGTCAATCCACCTTCGCCCGTGTTGAGGGCAAAACCCGCCTTAGTCGAACCGAGTGTAAAGGCACGTACCGCTTCAGGGCTCAAAGCACCATCACTCATAGCCGAACGAAATATAGGCGATTTGGCAACATAAGGTTTAGCGCGCTTCTCACCAAAGGTAACGGTGATATCATCTGACAATTCGTCATTGTTAAGTACATGTTCGGAGTGCTTAAGGATGTAACGAGCGCTTGAAAAGGGCTGTGAGACAGAAAAAGACATAAAGTTTGGCTTGTTCTTAGCTGCGGTGTAGACCCAATCAACCTTGTCACGCGATTCATAAAAGGTCTCATCACCAAAGTACTGTCGCATCGGCTCACGTAGTATCTCAAAGAAGTAACGAAAACGACCAATGACCGGATAGTTGATTAGCAATGAATGTTGACGCTGTACATAACGATCATAGATGAAAAGTGCGATGATCAGTAAAAAAAGTACTGTTAAGATCAGTTCAGCGAAGTCGGCTAAAAATAGCCAGATAGCGTGTAACATTTGAGAGCCTTTTAAAAGTTGTCGATAGCGATCGTCTCTTCGGTTTTGTTAAGAAGATCTTTTATCCAAATAGTTTTGTCGTTACGTTCATTTTCACCAACAATAGCGCAGTAACGGGCATTGACCTTGTCTGCACCCTTGAGATGGTTCTTAAAGTTTTTACTTTTATACTCTACGGTGACCTTGTCGCTTTTACGTTTGGCTTGAGCCGCTTTCATAATGATAGGTAAGCCTTCATCATCCATCGTACCGATGTAATAGCCCTCACGCGCAGACTCAGGCATCTTGATAAGTTCTAAAAGACGCTCAATCCCCATCGCAAAGCCGACAGCAGGTGTCTCACGTCCATCTAAAAACTCAACAAGTCTATCATAGCGTCCGCCACCAGCGATAGCAGACTGTGCACCGATTTCATCACTAACAAACTCAAAGGCCGTTTTAGAGTAGTAGTCAAGTCCACGAACAAGGTGAGTGTTGATCTCATAATCGATGTTGTTGTCATCTAAGAGTGCTTTGAGCTGCTCAAAGTCACTTTCACATCCTTCACAAAGGTTCTGCATCAGTTTTGGTGCGTTAGCATAGAGACTCTGACAACTACTGTTCTTACAGTCAAGCACGCGGATAGGGTTGGTCGCCTTACGGCGTTTACAGTCCTCACAGATCTCACTCTCGTGTTCGTCTAGAAAACTAACAAGCTTGTTACGATAATCAGGCATACAGTGTTGGTCACCTAAAGAGTTGATCTCAAGTTTATACCCGATGCCAAGAGCGTTAAGAATGTCCACTAAAAGCATGATGAGTGTAGCATCTTCAACAACACTCGCCACACCAAAGCTCTCTATACCAAACTGATGAAATTGTCGTAGACGTCCTTTTTGTGGGCGCTCATAACGAAACATCGGGCCATGATAGAAAAGACGGTGAATACCACCTTGTTTGTCGAGTTTTTTCTGGATGAAAGCACGCACCACACCGGCGGTTCCCTCTGGACGAAGGCAGACATCATTCTCACCCTTGTCGATGAACTGATACATCTCTTTACCGACGATGTCACTTGACTCACCAACAGAGCGTTTAAAAAGGGCAGTCTCTTCTAAAATAGGGGCTTCAAAAAAGCTAAAGCCATAACGTTTCGCTATGGTAGTGGCAGTTTCTATAAAGTATTCGTAACGCTCCGCGTCTGGGCTGAACATGTCGTTCATACCGCGTAAAGATTGTATCATTTGGTATCCTTGATCGTATTAATAATTTCTTCTGTTATCGCTTCTATGGGCTTTGAAGCATCGATGATGACAAGTTTGATGTCAAGTAGTTTGGCCGCTTCTATGAGTGCTTTTTGGATGTTAAGCAGGTACTCTGTTCCACGTAACTCTATGCCATCTAACTCTTTTTGAGAGAGTCTGTAGGTGAGCTCTTTTTCACTGAGTTGAAGTAAAAAAAGGACTTCTGGGTAGTTGCCATCGGTAGCGAAACGGTTCAGATGCAAGATGGCTGTTTGTGAGATGCTCTCTTGCACCATCGCGTAAGCAACACCCGACACCACGCTTCTGTCCGAGATGACAAGCTTGTCAAGGTTAGGTTTGATGACCTCTTGCATGTGCTCCGCACGGTCAGCTAAAAAGAGTAGAAACTCCGCCTTGGCACTTTGTACTTCGCCACTTAAGACAATGTCACGGATCTTTGTACCGATCTTAGTCGCACCAGGCTCTTTAGTGATGATGGCTTCAGGATAAGCCTTTGCTAGACGTGCAATCTGTGTACTTTTTCCTGCGGTATCTATACCCTCTATTGCAATGTACACGAATTCATTCCTCCAATAATCTCTTGGACTTCTGCCGGCAGAAGATGCTCGGTTTTACCGTTAAACTTTAAAAGATTACGCACGATAGACGAGCTAATAAATGCGTGTTTAAGGTTTGGCATCAGGTAAACGGTTTCGATCTCATCATCAAGAGAGTTGTTCAAATAGCCAAGTTGTAACTCATACTCAAAATCACTGACCGCACGAAGTCCACGGATAATGATCTTAGACTCCAAAGAGTTTGCCAAGTCTACTGTCAAGTTGTCAAAACCGACAACACGAGCAGTTGGAACGTCTTTAATGGCTACTTCTACCATCTTGATGCGTTCTTCTAAGGTAAACATGGGTTTTTTGTCATGTGAAGCAGCTACAGCAACAATGACCTCGTCAAAAAGGTTGGCAGCACGTACGATGATGTCGAGGTGACCGTTGGTAATAGGATCAAAGGTCCCTGGATAAAGGGCGATTTTAGGACTAGTCATTGTCACTCCAGCGTTTGTATAAGTTGTTTTCAATCCCGATAAGATCAAACCATTTACCAATCATAAAGTTCTCCATCTCCTCTAAACTCTGTTGTTCAGAGTAGTAAGCCATCACAGGTGGTGCGATGATAATACCTAGAGTAGAGAGTTTGTGCATGTTCTCTAAAGCTATGGGAGAGAAGGGCATCTCTCTTGGTGCTAAAAGAAGCTTTTTTTGCTCTTTGATCATCACACTTGCCGCGCGTGTGGTTAAGTTGTCTGCGATGCCAACACTGATTTTGGCGAGGGTGTTCATGCTACAAGGGATGATGAGCATGGCATCAATGCCAAAAGAACCCGAAGCCACACTTGCCCAGATAGCCTCATCTTTATGCGAGATAACATTCTCTTCTTTGTCTAAGACAATCTGCGCATGATCAGAAATAATAAGGTGTTTTTCAACAGACTCAGGAAGGGCGCGTAAAGCCTTAATACCAAGGCTAGCACCACTCGCACCACTGATAGCAATAAGGACTTTCATAACACCTCAAATAGATCTTTGATTTTGTAATGTAATAATAGCATTTTTAGCTGATTATTGGTTCTATTTGAAGTCTTGACACAATTTCCACACTATTTTATTTTACACTTAATTATAAAGGAGCTGTTATGGAAGCAATAATAACAATCGGATTACCTTTACTTTTAGTGCCAGTGATGCTCATCAGCTATAT
>JAJRVE010000096.1 GCA_024277445.1 Campylobacterales bacterium | reverse complement strand
GTTAAATTATTAAGGTAAAATCCCTTTCCACTAAAAGGAAATAGAGATGAGAATATACATATTACTAACACTGCTGTTAATGACAGAATTACTTCAAGCTAAAGAGTACAAAGTCGTTTATGACTGCAGTTCGAGTGATGCGATCTACATCAAAAGTCGTATGTGGCTTGTGGGCAAGACGATGGACATGATGAAAGAACAGGGTGATGATAGTCAAGTTGTGCTCACACTTCATGGCGGTTGTGTGGCGATGGTCTCTGAAGATTATGACATGATCGTGGCAGATGAAGATGTCCAACACATCAAAAAAGCACAAGCCTATCTCACAGAACTCTCAAAACGTAAAAATGTAAAAATCATCGTATGTGAGATGTCTTTAGCTTCTAACGCTATTGAAAACAAAGAGGTTTTACCCTTTGTGCACATCTCTAAAAACAGTTTTATCGACACCATCAAACTACAAAATGATGGTTACGCTTTGATGACGTTTAAATAGGGCGCTATTGTTAACAAGAACTTGTTAAAATGGCGTATTAACATAAAGCGATAAGATGAGACTTTTAATACTATTTTTATTTTTATTTTTTACCCTAACCCTCTTTGGTGCAGACGCTCTTAAGTCAGCCAAACTTTTAGGGTATGAGAGCGACTATCAGACAGCGATTAGTAAAGCTAAAAAAGAGCATAAGATGGTCTTGATGGTGATCGTCCAAGACCCTTGTCCTTATTGTGACAAGCTTGTACATAAGACCTTGGTGACACCATGTACAGAGCGACGTATGAAGAACTACGTACCATTGATAGTAGATAAGCATGGAACCTTTCCAAAACAGTTCAAACCACCGTTTATCCCGATAAGTTATGTTGTTGATCCTAAAAGTGAAAAGGTGACTTATGAGATCGTTGGTGCGTTGCCGTATAAAGATTACATCGAAGATCTTGAGACAGAGATGGAGTTTCGTGATGTTACAGATGATTAGAGGATATGATAGATGTTAGACTTAAACATAACCCCCGGTAAACTAGGTGAATTCCCACCCGCGACGAAGCCTCATCCTGGCTTTTTCTATGAGGTAGGTGAAGAGCGTTTTCGTCAGTTGGTAGATGATCATTATGAGATGATCCGTGAGAGTGATATAGCGAAACTTTTTCCGGTGATGGATGATGAAGAGTTTGATGAAGCTAAAAAACATGCGCAAGACTTTTTAATCCAGATTAGTGGCGGTCCGAACTACTTTGAGCAAAATAGAGGTGAGGCTAAGGTCGTTGGTCGCCATGCTCCTTTTCGTATTGATGAGGCAGGACGTCAGACGTGGTTGAGACTTTATAGCTACCTTTTGCCTGATCTTGTGGAAGAGGGGATTAGCGAGGAGTATGTGCAGTCGTTTTGGACATACCTTAATATCCACTCCATCTGGATGATTAACACACCTTAAAAAAGTTCCAGCTTCTTAAAAGTTCCAGCTGCGGCGCGATTTGCACTGGAGTTCACCTCTCGACGTACCGATGTACGCCTGCGGGATCACTTCAGCACAACTCACACCACATCTGCAACTTTTAATGACGGGGGAACTGTTTTGGGTTGGTAACTTTTCGACGAGCTTATGCCGTCGGTTGTGGTTGCTAACTTTAAAGTAGTTCAAATTTTCCGTCATTCCTGCGAAGGCAGGAATCCACGAGCTAAAACTTTCCAACAATTTAAGAATCCCCTAAAATAAACAAAGTCACCCTTATTCCCCATTCCCCATTCCCCATTCCCCATTCCCCATTCCCCATTCTCACAAACCATTCACAAAACTTCAATACAATCTTAAACATATGGTATGAAAAGGTGAGTGTATATTTGTCACAGACAGAGTGTGGCAAACTTGATTATACTTCTACAAATAAAAAGGATATGCGATGAAAAAGATTGTAAGTTTATTGTTGTTGGCAGTGATGGCGTTTGGTGTGGAGTTGAAGGTGGATACAAAAGCTTCCGACATTAGATTTGAAGCGACGAAGATGTTGTTCGTTGGTGTGGATGGTAACTTTAGCGACTTTAGTGGATCAATAAGTGTTGAGGGTGAACGTATCACAGCTATCAAGGGTGTTATTAAAGTTCTCTCTATTGATACTGACAATGCAAAACGTGATGATCACCTTTTAAGCAGTGACTTTTTTGATGCTACGAAGTTTGATGTGATCATGTTTACGTCGACTATGATCACAGACGACAGCGTGGTGGCAGACATCAGAATTAAAGATATTACTAAGTCTGTGACATTTAAGATGGAGAAGATCTATGTGAACGAGCAGAGCGCAAGCATAAAGCTTTCGGCCGTCGTTGATCGTACGGAGTTTGACATCGATAATAACTTTATGAGCATGATGATCTTTGATAACATTGATGTTAATGCAAACCTCATAGCACACGAGTAAGCGCGGCCTATTTCACGATAGCTTCACGTATACGTGTTATAATCGCACTGTAATTTATCATTGTAAGGGAAATTAAACATGAAAAAACTACTTATTATTGGGCTCTTTTTAGCGACCTCGTTATTTGCTGACTTGAACTGGGCTGATGATTATGAGAGTGGTCTTGAACAGGCTAAACAAGAGAAAAAGATTGTGATGTTGATGTTTACACTCACTAACTGTCATGTCTGCGAAGGGATGAAAGAGAATGTCTACACGCAGCCTGAAGTGATGGCATACGTTAAGAAGTACTTTGTGCCGATCGAACTAAACCTTGATATTGATGAGAAAGAGGGGTACGCTGTTTATGGTACACCCACCTTTTATTTCTTAGATAGTAACGGCAAGCAGATAGGCGATATGAAGGTTGGTGGTTCAACCGTTGATGGTTTCATGAAAAAACTCAAATCAGTGCGTGCACAAAACAGCGCCAAATAGTAATAGCTACGCTATAATTACAAATATTTATGATAGGTGGTTGATGATGAGCAAGTATAGTGCACTTTTTTTAGGGTTACTCTTAAGCTCTACACTTCTTGTTGCTGATATGTATTGGGCCGATGACTACAAGTCTGGGCTTAAAGAGGCTAAGGCAGAGAACAAAAAGATATTGATCCTTTTTTCTAACGAAGATCAACCTGCTTCAGAAGAGATGCTGTGGACGATCAGTTTTGACAAAAATGTCTCTGATTATGTGAGTGAGCATTTTATAGCGATTGAGATTGATGTGGGTTATGACTCACGTCAAGGCTATAAAGTCTATAAGACACCAACCGTTTATTTTCTTGATAGCCATGCGAAAAAGATCGGAAAGCCATTGACTAAGAAACTTGGTCCGGTGAAGTTTATGAAAAAACTACAAGAAGTTGTTGGCGAGTAGCCACTGCTTCACCATACCTCCCACACAACATAACTCAAAAACTAGGAAAACTTTATGACAAAAACAGAAGAGCTAATTGACCTTTTAAACAACGACATTATCCCCGAGATCGAAGATGTAATCGACGGACTTTTTGAACTTATCAATGATGCTAAGACAGCAACATCTGAGGTCAAGCAGGAGCTAAACGAACTTCAAGAACTTAAGACAGAGTTTAAAGTGATGTTAGAAGAGGCGATGACAGGCGAACTTGAAGAAGATGAAGCGCAAGAGATCTTAGAAGAGATCGCTGAGATGCGTTCAGGTGCTGAAGAAGAGTAGCCTTAGTTGCGTTGCATCGTAATCAGCTTCTCTTTTTGAGAACGTGTCATCTTTTTGATGATGATCTCCTTTTTGAGTGCCGCATTTTTAGAGCGGTGCTTCTCCTCATAGAGTAACTTTACAGGACGACGCGCTTTGGTGTACTTGGCACCTTTAGGCGAGTTGTTATGGTCATCTACCCTCTGTTTTACCTCTTTAGTAATACCCGTATACAAACTCTTGTCGGCACACTCCACAATATAGACAAAGTAAAATTCTTCTTTTTCTAAGGTGATCGTGTTATTAAAAAAACTTAATCCTGTTCCTGTTGGGATCTTTTTATAGAGCAAGGGACTGTCAAGATCGATATGGCTAAAGGTCTTAGGGTAGGCCATGACTAGTTGTGTTGTTAGTGCAATCGAGGTAGGCCCTTCAAGCATAGAACCCATCATACACTTCACCTCTTTTGCTTGACAATACGCTATGATCTCAATCGCTTTAGAGATACCACCGCACTTCATCAGCTTAATATTAATGATGTTAGCAGCTTTTTGCTTTATGACTTTTTTCGCATCTTCGAGCGTAAAGACCGCCTCATCTGCCATAATAGGGATGCTACTTTGCTGGGTAATTCTACGAAGTCCATCAAGATCTGAACCAAGAACAGGCTGTTCGATCAGTTCAATGTTAAGTGGTGCGATCTGTTTTATAATCCTTAGCGACTCCTCGACACTCCAAGCTTGGTTAGCATCGATAAGGAGTCGTGCCTCTGGTACTGCATCGCGAATGACGGTGATACGCTCCACATCAAGATCATCTTTGCCACCGAGTTTGATCTTCAATATCTTAAGTCCCCGTCCAAAGGCCGATATGGCATCTTCACTCATCGCTTCGGGAGTTTTAAGACTGATGGTCACGGCTGTTTGAAGGGGTACCTCTTTACCTCCTAAATATTCCAAGACAGTTTTATTCTTTTGTGCTGCTGCTAAGTCATAAAGCGCCATGTCTACTGCGGCTTTGGCGCTACTGTTCCCTTCACAGGAGTTATGGAGAACAGTTAAAAGTTTTGATAGATCAAAGGTCTCGCCTACAAGTTTAGGCGAGATAATCTTTTGTATGGTCTTTGAGATGGTGTTGAGATCTTCTCCTGTAATCGCCTTAGTCGCGGGTGCAGCCCCCTGACCAATATTTGGCGTATTGGTGTGAATGGTGATACGAATATTTTCTACATCATCAACCCGTCTGAGTGCCGTGATAAAAGGGGTTCGAAGT
>JAJRVE010000095.1 GCA_024277445.1 Campylobacterales bacterium | reverse complement strand
CTCTTTGGTAATGTTGTCACACTCAAGGGTAGTGAGTTTCAGATGATGGGTGAGCATGTCAAGCTTAACATGACAAACAAAGAGCGTGAGATCGCCCCTTTTTTCATGATTCAAAAAGAGAGCAAACTTTGGCTATCTGCACAAAAAACCAGTACGTGTGAAGAGACCTTTAACATCGAAAAAGGTGTAGTCTCTGGCTGTAATCCTGACAATCCTATGTGGGAGATCTATTTTAGTAGTTCTGACTACAATGAAGAGACACAGTGGTTGAACCTTTACAATGCACGTTTTCACATCGGTGGTATCCCCGTCTTCTATCTTCCTTATTTCGGTTATTCGTTAAATAAAACTCGTCGCAGTGGTCTCTTGATGCCTTCTATGGGTCTCTCTGGGTCTGAAGGTTTTTATTATGAACAACCTATCTATATTGTTGTTGGTGACAAGGCAGATATTGAACTCCGTCCTCAAATCCGTACTTCACGAGGAAAAGGACTCTATGGTACCTTGCGTTTTGTAGACTCAAAAGAGTCAAAAGGTAGCTTTACCATGGGCTACTTTGGTGAAAAAGAGAGTTATTTTGAAGAAAAAAATCTTCAAAATGATGTCCACTATGGTTTTGAGTTTAATTATGAAAATAGTAATATCTTACACGATTGGTTCGGTCTGGACTGGAAAGGTCAGTCGGGACTCTATAGTGATATAAAGTGGATGAATGATGTTGATTATCTTAACCTCTCTAGTAATGATACGATCAGTAATGTGACGTCAAATCAGATCTATTCTCGGGTAAATCTCTTTTATAATGAAGAAGACAACTACTATGGAGCGTATTTAAAATACTACCTAGACCTTGATCCACAAAACACGCAAAAACGTCAGTCTACAATTCAGAAGCTACCTACCGTACAATATCATCACTATCTTGACACCTTTTTAGAACAGCACCTTTACTATGCGTTAAACATGAATGCAACGAATTATGCTCGTCCAGAGGGAAAAAAAGGAGATGAAGTTGACGTTAGTGTGCCGATCGCTCTACAGACATCACTGTTTGGTGAGTATTTAAATGTTGCGTATAAGGCTAATCTTAAAGGTCGTTTGATCGGCTTTAGAGGAGAACCTGACGTGAATATTACTAATCCTGAAGTTATCTATGAACAGGGCTATTATGGAAGTTTGTCACATGAATTTAGCGCAGGCAGTTATGTTACCAAGGGTTTTGAAGAGCTTTCACATACGATGGGTCTCTCAGCAACCTACACTAAGTTCGGCAGTGATAAAAAAACAGGTTATTATGAGACGGTAGAAAACAACTGTACAGCCGGGACATCGACAAGTCTAGAGTGTGAGTTTTATACCTTAGACAATGTGGCGGACAATGTCAACTTCCAATTTACACAATACCTTATAGACAGTAGTGGTAAAGAGAAGATCTATCATCGTCTTTCTCAACCTTTGATCGTACAGTCTGGTGTAGATCTTAAGGCAGGTCTAGGTGATTTTGAAAATGAATTTAGATGGAGTATTACGGATCACATCTCTTTTTATGATAACTCTTTTTACAGTTTTGAGCGAAGTGAGTGGGTGAAGACCTTAAACACAATACGCTATCAAGATAGCTCTTTTAATGTTGGTCTCTCTTATCTATATCAAAACAACCCTAATAAAACTGTAAGTCAAATCTATACTAACTATCTCAATGCAGACTTTTCGTATCGTTACGATGAACACTATAAGTATTTCACCAAATATGCCTTAGATGTAGAAAATAATATAAAAAAATACGCAGAAGTTGGCTTCTTATACTCAAAACGGTGTTGGGACTTCGGCCTACGTTATGTAGAAAATAATCGTCCGGTATTACTTCAAAATGGAATTACTAGTAGTGTTTATGACAAATATGTCTACTTTACGATTATTATGAAACCTTTAGGGGGTTCTGAAGTAAACTATAGAACAACAGACACCCTAAATAGCCGATAAGGAATTTACATGCCAAATAGAAACTATATGTTTGAAGATCGTCAAGATGCTGCGATGAAGTTAAAAGAGCAACTCCCTGTAGAACAGATGAAACGAGAAGATTGGCACCTTGTCGCTGTCTCATCAGGTGGACTTGAGATCATTAACTATTTGAACGGTCGTCTAAAACTGGAAAAAGATTTTCTTTTTTCCGCAGGTATTTATGCACCTAAAAATAGTAATTGTGAGTTAGCACGAGTTAGTGAACATGAAGAGATCGTGATCAATGATAAGTTGGTAGAAGCGTTTGAGATCACACATGACTATATTTATGGTGAGGCTTCTCGCAAACATGAAGATAAAATACTCACTTATGTTTACAAATATCGCAAAGGTAAACACTTTGAAGATATGCAAGGAAAAACAGTGCTTCTTGTTGACGAAGGTGCTGAAAGTGGTCTAAAACTCATGGGTGCCATTAAGACAGTATTAGCAATGAACCCGAAAGCTGTCTATATAGCGGTACCCGTTCTACCAGATGACCTACTTGATGTACTAGAACCTTTAGCCGATGATATCTTTGTTGTTTCGGTACTTGAAGATTATGTAGATACCCGCAGTTATTATGAAAATTTTGAAAATGTCTGCGATGAGCAGATAGAAGCGTATTTAGGAGCTTAATATGGATTACAATGTACTAATTGATCTTGATAACAAAACAGAAGAGTATGCTTTTGATAGCGTAGCCAAACAAGCCAATGGTTCTGTCTGGCTAAAAAGTGGTAAAACAGTCTTACTCGCAACTGTTGTCATCGATGAACATGAGTTTGCTGGTGGAGAGTTTTTACCGTTGACGGTGCAGTATGTTGAAAAAGCGTATGCAGCTGGAAAAATTCCAGGCGGGTACATTAAGCGTGAAAGTAAGGCAAGTGACTTTGAGTCATTGACCTCACGTTTGATCGATCGTTCTTTACGTCCGCTCTTTCCAAAAGGATTTACCAACCCAGTTCAGATCACGATTATGGTCTTAAGTGCAGATGAAGAGAGCGATCTTCAAGCCTTAGCACTTAACGCAGCTTCTGCCACACTTTATGTCTCTGATATTGACATGAAGACTTCCGTGACAGCTTGTCGCGTTGCTAAAGTGGATGGTAAGGTCGTTATCAACCCATCTGCATCACAACTAGCAGAGAGCACTCTCGATCTATTTGTAGCAGGTAGCAGAGAAGACCTATTGATGATCGAGATGAAGGTCAATGGTTCTGTTGAGGTAGAACTACTCTCAACGGCCATGGTTGACCCGATGATCGATCCGGCGATGGGTGTGGACACGATAGAAAGTTATAGCTCCAACATCATGCCAGAAGAGGAGTTTATAGCGATTCTCTCAACAGTACAAAAGAGCTTGAACAGTACCAACAAACTCTATGAAGAGGCTTTCAACCCTTTTGTCAAAGAGCCGATGAAACTTGAATTACATAGTGTTGAGGGTACAAATGTTATAGAAGAAGAGATCAGGCAAACGTATAGTGATGCGATAAAAGATGCGATTGCGCATATGGCAAAAAGTGAACGCTCAAATGCCCTTAGAACGATCCGTTTAGAAATTATGCAAAAACATAGTGAGTGGGACAAAGAACATGTTAAGTCAGCATTGCAAAATGTAAAGACGAAGATGGTACGACAGATGATTTTAGAAGATGGTGTTCGTGCCGATGGTCGAACTCTTAGTGAGATTCGTCCTATTGACATTAAGACGAACGTCTTACCCTCAGCGCATGCTTCATGTCTCTTTACTCGTGGTCAGACACAGGCACTTGTTGTCCTGACGCTTGGCGATGATAAAGATGCGCAACAGTTTGAAAGTTTGAGTGAGTCGGGTCAGCAGAGTGAACGTTTTATGGTGCACTACAACTTCCCAGGTTTTTCAGTGGGTGAAGCTTCACCGATGAGTGCTCCTAAGCGTAGAGAGTTGGGTCATGGCAACTTGGCAAAACGTGCCTTAGAATGTACTTTAGAATCACCAGGACACACCATTCGTCTTGTCTCTGAGATCTTGGAGTCGAATGGTTCTTCTTCTATGGCTACAGTTTGTGGTGGTTACATGGCAATGCGAGCAGGTGACCTTGAGTTAACAGACACGGTTGCTGGCATTGCTATGGGGATGGTTTCTGAGGGTGGTAAGTATGCCATCCTATCAGACATCACAGGGCTCGAAGATCATGACGGTGATCTTGACTTTAAGGTCACGGGTTCTAAAAAGGGGATCTCTGCATTGCAGATGGATATTAAACTTGGTGGTATTGCCTTAGATGTCTTAGAAAAAGCACTCTACCAAGCACGTGAAGGTCGTGTACACATTATCGATATTATGCTTGAAGCTGAAGAGAAGATCACCCTAAGTGATGACCTTCCAAGCAGTGACATTTTTGACATCGACCCTGCTCGTGTGGGTGAGATCATTGGTCAAGCCGGTAAGACGATCCGTGAGATCATAGAGAAGTTTGAAGTGGCGATTGACATTGACCGTAAGGGTGGTAAGGTTAAAGTGACGGGTACTAACCGCGAAGGTATCCAAGGGGCGAAAGAGCATATTGTCAATATTGCAACTAAAGAGCGTGAGGCCAAGATAGAGTATCAAGTAGGTGATATTATTGATGGTAAGGTGAAGCGTATTGTTGATTTTGGTGCTTTTATCGAACTTCCTGGCACTGTTGATGGTCTTTTACACATCTCAAAGATCTCAGATGAGCATGTCAAAAATATAGCGGAAGTGATTAGTGTTGGTGATGATATTAAAGTAGAGATATTAGAGTTTAAAGGGACGAAGATCTCTTTAGGTAGAGCGAAAGGTCAATAAGTCACTACTCTTTTCACTAAATGTAGAAATTTTAAAAGAAGATTTAAAGCTTTTTGACTATAATTCCGCATACAAAGTGTTAAGTAGGGACAGGGCTCGCATTTATGTGGCTCTGGCTCATCGTTTAGATGGGTTACGCTAGCCGAACGGACTTTGATTTTTACACAGGAATTACTATGAAAAAAATTGTATTATTAATGCTAGCACTTGCTGCTACTGCATTCGCTGCTGACGCTGACGTTGCTAACCAAACACTTAAGGCGTACTCAATGATCGCTGCTGGTGTTGGTCTTGGTCTTGCTGCTCTTGGTGGAGCTATCGGTATGGGTCACACTGCTGCTGCAACTATCGCTGGTACTGCACGTAACCCAGGTCTAGGCGGAAAGCTTATGACAACAATGTTCATCGCTCTTGCAATGATCGAAGCACAGGTTATCTATACTCTAGTAATCGCACTTATCGCTCTTTACGCTAACCCGTATTTAGCAGCGTAAGTACACGCTTTTTTAAGAGGTGATTTTTCACCTCTTAGTTTGTTAAAAGCCCTCAATAACTTTTAACTAAACATGCTCTAAACTTTTTAAAACTGCGCACGTGGTGGAACGGTAGACACGCTACCTTGAGGGGGTAGTGCCTTACGGGTGTGGAAGTTCAAATCTTCTCGTGCGCACCATCAATTTTCAGATACAACTTCATAAAACCTTACTTCAAATAAAACACTTAACTTTTTGATCCTAACAACCAATACAATATCGCTATTTACTCTTGTGAAATGTAGTAGGACAGACTATATTACTAGAAGTGTCATAATGTAGATGACATCTTAAAATGAAGTCTATTACTTTTTCATCGGGCATCTCGCAGGGTTTTAACAGTCCATTAGCCGTGTTTGGATAGTAGTTTAGGCTGATGAAGTTGGTGTTGCCTAGCTCTTCAGCATAGACCTTGATGAGTTTACCATTGAGATGTGTCTCTTTACGAAAGAGATAGCGTACCTCGTCATAGATAACATCATAGGCACCATCTTCAAAAGAGAGTAGACGTTCGTGGAAGTATGAGCTGTTTAGATTGTTCACGAAAAGAGTGGTTACACTTTATTTTGGATGGTGATCTTGGTTGCTTCGAAAAGTTCAGTGGCTTTTAGGATCATAGGTTCACTCAAAATAGCCTGACCATCAAACTCTTTGGTGGATTGGTCACTCTCACTACAGTTAGTAACGCATGAACCTGTGCCGACTTCTGACTCTTCGGTCATGGAAGAAGCCTGTGGTGGTATTTGTTGCTCTTGTGATACAGCTTGTTGTGACGGTGCAACATCTTCTTTAGGTGTATCTACTTGCTTACTTACGGGTTGGGGACGTTCCTTGGAACATTTTTGTGCTTTGATCTTGGTCTCAAAACCAAAGATCTCACGAACAAATTGTTTGACTACACTGTAGCCATGGGTGAGCTGTTTTTTACACTCATCATCAGCACAACTCTCCCAAGTCAATGTATTGTCCGTATAAGAGACAAAACTGATCTGCTCTTTAAAACAACGTCCAAGATCTAAACTTCTATCTTCGATTTTTGCGATAAGTTGTGTAAAGAGTGCGCGCTCTTTAGCATCTGTTATGACAGGTTCTACCGTTACAGGCTCTGGCGCGGAGACGACAGGTTCCGGCTCAGGCATTGGAGTAGTTGGTTCGAGCGGTGGTGTCACAGCCTGAGTGTCTTCAGCTGGTTTTTCTTGTGGTGTTTCGACTGCTGGTACTTCTTCTTGCTTTGATTGTGTCTGTTTGATTGGTGTTGCAACAGCAGGTGTAGCAGCAATAGGTGCACCACTACTAATCTGACGTTCAAGTGACTCAATAATCTGGTCGATCTCTTTGACCTTCAGTGCTTCGAGCATCTTGAAGAAGATCATGCTTAAGACAAAACCGCCATCAGCATTGATACTAAAGAGTGATTTTGCATCTGAGAGTATGCGGAAAAAACGCTCTAATAGTAAGATGGAGTAACGGCTGTCTTGATCGTACATGCGCTCTTTTAAAAAGGCGATGAGCTCATCAACAACCATCTCCGCTTCGTACTCTTCTAACTCTTGTAAAAAACCAAGCACGGCTGTTCTGTCAGCATTAAAGACGGCTTCAAAGAGACGCTCCAAAAACTGAGGATCAACCAAGCCTAACATGTCGGTCACGGTCTGTACATCTACATGGTTTTTAGAGTAGATAATGGCTTGGTCTAGTAGGGTAAGCGTGTCACGCAGACTACCCGAACCACTACGCGCCAATATGTCGAGCGCTGCCTCTTCATAGGTAATCTTTTCAAGTTGTAAGATATGTTCTAGGTGATGTACAACATTAACATTAGAGATACGCTTAAAACGAAAGTGCTGTGTACGACTTAAAATCGTTGCTGGAAGTTTAAGGGGGTCGGTAGTTGCTAAGATGAACTTCACATAAGGTGGTGGCTCTTCAAGTGTTTTAAGGAGGGCATTAAAGGCCTCTTTTGTGAGCATGTGAACTTCATCGATGATAAAGATCTTGTATTTTCCTGCAGCAGGTTTGTACTTGGTATGCTCTATAAGATCACGAATATCATCAATCTTACGACTTGAAGCCGCATCCATCTCAATGATGTCGATATGACGACCCTCTTTTGCCATCACACAGTGTTCACAAACACCACATGGGTTAGAAGTAGGACCATTTTCACAGATAAGCGCTTTAGCGAAGATACGGGCAGTAGAGGTCTTACCTGAACCACGTAGCCCAGAGAAGAGATAAGCATGAGAGAGGCGGTTAGCATCGAGTGCAAGTGAAAGGGTTTGCGAGATGGTCTCTTGACCAATGAGTTCGCTAAAACTTTCGGGACGGTATTTTCGTGCTAAAACTTCTGAGCTCTCGTTCACTGTAATGCCTCATATTTAATATGAGATGATTTTAACACAGCTACGCTTTTGAAGAGGAAAATATGACAGAAGTCAAAGATTATTTTTCAGGAAGATCTAGCCATTTTTGTGCCGTTTGACGTAGGGATTCTGGGTTCTCAGAAGCAAAAAACTTTATCTCAGGGTTAGAATATTTTGTTTCAAACTTATAGTGTGATTCTAAGTACTCTACGATGGCTTCGCCGGAGTGGATAAGTGTCGTGTTATTGTTAAAATAATCAGCAATAGCATCAGCTATCAGTGGAAAGTGGGTACATCCTAAGATGATACCATCGGGACAACTTAGACCTTTAAAGTAGTGCTCTAAAGTACTCTCTAAAATCTCACCATCAAAGAGACCCTCTTCGATAATCGGTACAAAAAGACCAGTTGCTTTTGAGGTTGTATTGTTAAAACCATGCGCACTTAAGAGTGTTTCATAGGCTTTAGAGTTAATGGTAGCGTTAGTACCAAGCACAAGGACATTAGCACTGGTATCATTTAAGGCATTTTTAGTAGCGATAATACCTGGTTCAACAACACCGATAACATCAAAAGGAGCTTGCGCTCGCATCTCTTCAAGGGCGTAAGCACTGACGGTATTACAAGCAGTAATTAAGAGGTCGATCTCGAAGTTTTTAAAAAATTCAAGGGCTTCGAGAGAGTAACGTACAATGGTGTTTTTGTCTTTGACCCCGTAAGGTACACGAGCAGTATCACCAAAGTAGATGATCTCTTCAAAAAGTTGATGTTCTAAGAGTGATTTGACAACCGTTAAGCCACCAATTCCACTGTCAAAAACACCGACTTTCATAAGGTTATTTAGCCTCGTTCATCATGTTTAGGAACTCTTCGTTGGTTGGCATCTTCTTCATCTTGGTGTAGAGGAACTTAAGTGCTTCGATCTCATCTTCTTGCTTGTGAAGCATTGAGCGTAGGATGAAGACTTTTTGTAAGATGTCTGGACCGATAAGTAGCTCTTCTTTACGGGTACCTGACTTAAGAAGGTCAATGGCTGGGAAGATACGACGTTCAGCAATCTTACGGCTAAGAACTACTTCAGAGTTACCCGTTCCCTTAAACTCTTCGAAAATAACTTCGTCCATCTTAGAACCTGTCTCTACAAGTGCCGTAGCGATGATAGTTAATGAACCACCATTTTCGATGTTACGTGCAGCACCGAAGAAACGTTTTGGTTTGTGAAGAGCGTTGGCATCAACACCACCTGAAAGTACTTTACCACTAGATGGCGTTACGGTGTTGTAAGCACGAGCAAGACGGGTGATAGAGTCAAGTAAGATGACAACATCTTTCCCGATCTCAACGCGACGTTTAGCGCGCTCGATGACCATTTCAGCCACTTTAACGTGGTTCTTTGCGGGCATATCAAAGGTAGAGCTATAAACTTCACCTTTAACAGAACGTTCCATGTCTGTAACCTCTTCTGGACGCTCATCAACAAGAAGAACCATAAGTTCTGCTTCGGGATGGTTCGCCGTAATACCGTGAGCGATCTCTTTCATAAGTTCTGTTTTACCAGAACGTGGAGAGGCAACGATAAGGCCACGTTGACCCTTACCGATAGGTGAGAAAAGGTCCATCATACGACCCGTTAAGTTCTCTGGTTTGTACTCAAGAGTTAGCTGCTCAAGTGCATAAAGTGGTGTAAGGTTCTCAAAAAGAGGACGCTTTTTACTCTCTGCTGGTGGAAGGTAGTTGATCGCTTCGACTTTAAGAAGCGCGTAATAACGCTCTTGATCTTTTGGGGGACGAACCTGACCGGTTACAACGTCACCATTACGAAGCGCAAATTTCTTGATTTGTGTGCTAGATACATAAGCATCATTCAGTGAGTCACTAAACTGCTTGGTGTCGATAGAACGTAAAAAGCCATAACCATCTTGCATGGTCTCTAAGATACCAGTGAAGAGGATAAAACCACCCTGAGATGTTTGAGCTTTTAAAATCTCGAAAGTGAGGTCTTGACGTTTAAGTTCGTTGGGGTGTTCAACACCTAACTCGTTTGCGAGCTTGATCAGTGTGTCAAGAGGTTTAGTACGAAGGTCCTCAATAGTGTGACCTTTAACGGGAACATGCGTTCGTGAAGATTTATTGTTTTTTTGCTGACGAGTGTCACTCATGAATTACCTTGTGTGGGTTAGGGAATATTTCACAGAGATGTGAAGAGGTATTTAAGATTTGTTTAACGTATTTTATAACAACTAAAGAGCAGATGTCAAGCTAAAGCACTTTTTGAGCACTATTTGCACGAAATTTGCGCTCCCAATTGATGACCAAGTCTAAGTGCGGTAAAATAAAGAGCATTTTAATAAACCTTACTATAAAGTTATGACTTATGACAAACAGCTTTGATTTTACAGCACATGTTAACGACAGACTCTCCGATGCGATCGCAAAAGAGCGAGAAAGCATTGGTTTTTATGATTTATGTGACCAAGATATTACACCTTTTTTAGTACTAGCCCAAAAGGTCAAGCAGACTAATATTGTGATCGTGGGTATTGGAGGGAGTGCCTTAGGTGCTTCTGCTGTCTACCGTTTTTTAGACTTAGTCCGTTCGTTTGATAAAAAACTTCATATACTAGACACAACAGACCCTCTGGTGTTAGAGAGTAAGTTAAACAGTTTTGATATGGATGATGCTTTTTACTGTCTTATCTCCAAGTCAGGTGGCACCATCGAGACAATCGCGGTCGCCAAATACATTGACACCGCGGTGAATTTACATAAAGAGAACACGGTAGTCATCACAGATGATGCTTCTATCTTGGAGAAATTTGCTGATTCTCGTGGCATTCAACATTTTGCTATTCCTGAAAATGTCGGGGGACGTTTTTCTGTTTTAAGTAGTGCGGGTCTCATTCCTCTTGCTTTAGTAGGCGTTGATATCAAGCTACTTTTAGCAGGTGCGCAAAAGGTGCGCGATGGCTTTTTTAATGATCAAGGGTATTGTCACTCTTTGATGTTAAAAGCGACTTACTACGCACAACATGCCAACACCTATAACATCAACTGCCTCTTCTCTTACTCAGAAGTGTTTAGAGAGTTCAATGCTTGGTACGTTCAGCTTTGGGGTGAAAGCCTTGGGAAAAAGCAGCGTAACTCAGAGTTACACGTGGGACTCACGCCTATCGGACTGATTGGACCAACTGATCAACACTCGTTTTTACAGCTTATTGTGGATGGTAAACGAGACAAGTCGGTTACGGTCATCAAGATCAAAGAATTTGAAAATGAGATGCGCATTCCAGACAATTCATTTGAGAATTTAGAAGCGATGGACATCATTAACGGCTTTAGTTTTGCAGAACTGATTAACATGCAGGCAGACTCGATGATGGAAGCCTTAGACTCGCTTGATGATATTCCGCTTGATATCATTGAGATAGAGAGTGTAAATGCATCAGAGATTGGTCAGCTCATTCTCTATTATGAGTTATTGACAGCCTTGGTAGCGAACATGTTGGATATTAATGCTTACGATCAACCGGGTGTTGAGATGGGTAAAGTGATCTTAAAAGAGAAGTTGAAAGGCAAATAGATGATAGATTATATTAAAAAAGAGGTTGCCGCGTCTGCACAGACCAAACAGAATATTTTAGAAGATGAGGCTTTTTTAGAGAAGATAGCAGCTGTTATTACCGCTTCTGTAGATGTTTATAAAAACAGTAAAAAGATCCTTATCGCTGGCAATGGTGGTTCAGCTGCCGATGCCCAGCATTTTGCAGCGGAATTGGTCGGGCGTTATGGTTTTGACAGACCTTCTCTTCCTGCTTTAGCACTGACAACAGATACCTCCAACCTAACGGCGATCGGAAATGATTATGGCTACGATCAGGTCTTTTCACGTCAGCTTGAGGGGATGGGGGTAGAAGGCGATCTTTTTATCGGTATCTCTACCTCTGGAAACTCACAAAATATTTTAAATGCCTTTACTTCTGCTAAAGCGAAAGGTATTACAACGGTGGCCTTAACCGGTCGTGATGGTGGGAAGATGGCTGAGGTGGCTGACTATACGCTTATTGTTCCCTCTGATGCTACACCACGTATTCAAGAGTCGCATCTTTTAATCGAGCATATGATCTGTGATGCTATTGAAAAGAGTATCTTTGGCGATGGTGTTGCATAGCAACGGGAAATGGTGAATAGTAAATGGTAAATGGGAAAAAGAAGGCTCTCTTTTTAGATAGAGACGGTGTAATTAATATTGAGAAGAACTACTTACATAAAATAGAAGAGTTTGAGTTTATTGATGGCATTTTTGATCTTTGTAAAAAATATCAAGACTTGGGCTATTTGATAGTTATTGTAACCAACCAGTCAGGTATCGCACGGGGTTATTATAGTGAAGAAGATTTTGAGCTATTAATCCGTTGGATGGTGGATGTGTTTGAGAGAGAAAACATCCACATCACTGCGGTCTATCACTGTCCACACCACCCTGATATCTCTGGAGAATGTACCTGCCGTAAACCTGAGCCTGGGATGTTACTTGAGGCCGCTGAAAAATATGATATTGATTTGGAACACTCGCTACTTGTCGGCGATAGCGAACGTGACATTATGGCAGCGCATCGAGCAGGGGTGAACGAGAGCTACCTCTTTTCAGATGATGCCCAAACGAGTGAAGCGACAAAAATTATTAGGTCATTAAGTGAGTTAGTATGAAGATTATGAATACTGGTGGTACCTTTAATAAACGTTATGACCCTATCAGTGGTCTCTTGGAAGTTCCTTTCGACAATGATGCTATTGAAGAGATTGTAAAAACTTTCTCTTATGAGGTGGATATAGCAGGGATGTTATATAAAGACTCACTGGAGATTGATGATGACGATCGTGAGCAGTTAACGGCGATTTTAGAAGCGGACGATGAAGAGATCTTTGTGATTGTTCATGGGACGGATTCGATGCACCTTACTGCGATGCAGTTGGCGGCTTATCTTCCTGATCGTGTGATTGTGATGACGGGTGCTATGGTGCCATACTCTATAGACAAAGGCGAGGCGAGTCTTAATCTTGGGATGGCCTTGGGCTTTGCAGCGACACAACCTGCCAACGGAGTATACATCTGTATGAGCGGTATCATCGCACCTCATAACAAGATCGTCAAAAACCGTCGAGAGGGAAGGTTCCAGATTGTCCAAGATCGCGTGTAGTCACTGCCACCTTGAGTTTGATGAGTCAGTACTCATTAAAGATGGATCACTCTTTTTTTGTTGTAAAGGGTGCCAGGGGATTTATCATCTTTTGCAAGACGAGGGACTCGATACCTTTTATGACAAGCTAGGCGACGAACGCTTAGCCCCTCCAACAGAGCAGTTTGAAAACAGTGAGAACTTTGATTCACCTGCCTTCCATGAACGCTATGTGAGTGTTGACAGTGAGGGCTTTAATGAAGTCTCATTAATCATTGAGGGTATCCACTGTTCTGCTTGTGTTTGGCTCAATGAAAAGGCCTTGCATAAGATGGAAGGCGTGGTCGAGGTTTTCATCAACCATACCAACAACAAGGCACGCGTTGTCTGGGATGATGAGGTACTCAAGCTCTCCAAGATCATCGATATGATCCGTGCGATCGGGTATAACGCCTTCCCGTATGATCCTGATATCCAAGAAGCTCAGGCTGAAAAAGAGCGTAAAGATTACTACCTTCGTATCGCGGTGGCAGCTTTTGCGATGATGAACATCATGACTATCGCCGTGGCACAGTATGCTGGCTTTTTTACGGGGATGGATCAAAATATCAAAAACATCCTCAACATCGCCGAGTGGTTACTCTCTACTCCGGTACTTTTTTACAGTGGATGGGTCTTTTTTAGAGGGGCTTACTATAGCCTAAAGACTAAGACCGTCAATATGGATATTTTGGTGGCAACAGGTGCGTCCTTAACCTATTTGTACTCTATCTATATCACTGTTTTCGAGTTGGGTGAAGCCTACTTTGACTCGGTCGCGATGATCATTACCTTTGTCTTGTTGGGCAAGTTTTTAGAGGTACTCAGTAAAAAGAGTGCGGCGGATACTTTGGATGTGCTCTCTAAGCATGTACCGAGTGAAGTGACCTTGCTAAAAGATGGCGAGCAGGTGAATGTCGGTGTCAATGAAGTCGTTGTAGGTGATCTGCTTCTGCTTAAAGCGGGTGAAAAAGCGGGAATTGATGGCGAGATTATTGAGGGTGTGGGTAGTTTTGATGAGTCAAGTCTGAGTGGTGAGAGTGAGCCTGTCTATAAAGTAGTGGGTGATCATGTGGTGAGTGGAACGACAAGTATTGACGCTGTGGTGAACTACCGCGCGACAAAAGACTTCGAGCATTCGACACTAGCAAACATCTTGACCATGCTAGAACGCTCGTTAGCAAAAAAACCACGCATTGAACAGATGGCAAACCGCCTCTCAGAATACTTCTCAACGGTTATCTTGCTCCTTGCCTTTGCGACCTTTGTGGTCTGGTGGATCTGGCCGCATAGTTTTGAGACAGCCTTTATGGTGGGAATCTCAGTTATTGTGATCGCTTGTCCGTGTGCCTTAGCCTTAGCGACACCTGTCGCGACGATGGTTGGTTTAGGGCAGGGGGCTAAACAGGGGATCCTCTTTAAAGAAGCCGCCCATCTTGAGACCATGGCGAAGATAGATACCCTTGTCTTAGATAAAACGGGAACCATTACAGAGGGACGTCCACAGGTTCAGCTCTGTGAATGGTATGATGACGAACAGAAGAGAGAAGAACACACGGCTAAACTTCTAGCCCTTCTAAACGCCTCTAAACACCCTGTCTCCTTAGGGGTCTCAGAGTACTTGGCAAGAGAGTCTTATACCCTTGCTAAACTAGACGAACTGCAACAACTCCCTGCAAAAGGGATGGTGGCACGCTGTGAGAAGCAGATGTTAGTGGGTGGTAATGCGCTGTTGTTAAAAGAACAAGGTATTGAAGTCGAGAGTAACAGTGAGCATACACTTTTTTACTTTGCGGTTGATGATCTGCTTATCGCTAAATTTGAACTTTTTGATAGTGCTAAAAAAGATGCCAAAAAAGTCATCACTTCACTACAACATAGTGGTATCGAAGTGGTGATGTTAACAGGAGACCATGAAGGTGTGGCAAGACGTGTCGCGCAAGAGGTGGGTATAGAACATGTTCATGCTGAGTTACGACCCGAAGAGAAGGCCTCTCTGATCTCTCAGATGCAAGCCGATGGACATAGAGTTGTTATGGCAGGTGATGGTGTGAATGATATCTTAGCTTTAGCGCAAGCGGAGATCGGTATAGCGATGGGTAATGGTAGTGATATCGCTATTGATGTGAGTGATGTAGTACTCATGAATGACTCACTGACCTCACTAGAAGAGGCCTTTAAAATAGGACGAACCACATTCAAACTGGTCAAACAAAACCTAGCAATCTCTTTGGTGTATAATGCGATAACCATACCACTAGCAATGGCAGGATATATTATCCCGCTTATTGCTGCGATCTCGATGTCGGTGAGTTCTCTACTTGTTGTAGGTAACTCGATGCGCATTAAGTTTATGTGGAAAAAAAGTTAAAAGAAAATTTATGAATGATTCTATAATTATATTAATGCTTGGTGTTTCAGTCTTTCTTGGGGCCTTAGCTCTTTTTGGAATTATGTGGGCGATTAAGACGGGTCAGTTTGATGATGAAGAGAAGTTTCTAAACCAAGTGCAGTTTGATGGCAATGAAGAACTTAATGATGCGGCTGAACAAGAAAGTAAGCGTAAACGTATGAAGAAGAAAAAAGAGGGTGGGTATAGGCCGGAATAGTCATCTGCTTTTTGATTGATCTTTTTTGATAAACTTAAACTTTATCTTGTAACCCTTTCCTTTTTGGCACTGCCCAAAAAGGAAACGAAAAAGGCGCCTCTAACGGCTTCGGGGTTGGTAGCTACCAACTTCCTTCATTACACTCTTTACGTTCCTAAAAACAGTTAACTCGCTATTCGCTCAAACAGAACTGTTTTTTTACGGAACTTCATTCGCTTCATTCAGCCCTGCAGATGTTAGAGAGAGCTTCAAGCGGTAACGCATCTTATTAATG
>JAJRVE010000094.1 GCA_024277445.1 Campylobacterales bacterium | reverse complement strand
TTAGAAGATCTTAAAAACTTCCGTCAGTTAGACTCTAAAACACCGGGTCACCCAGAGTATGGGCATACTGCGGGCATAGAGATCACTACGGGTCCTTTGGGCCAGGGTGTTGCTAATGCGGTTGGTTTCTCAATGGCAAGTAAGCACATGGCTGCACAGTTAAACTCTGATACGGCAGCGGTTATTGATCATAATGTTTACGTACTTTGTGGTGATGGTGACTTAGAAGAGGGCCTTTCGTATGAAGCGTCTTCGATTGCTGGTCACTTGAAGCTAGATAATCTTGTTTGTATTTATGACTCTAACCGTATTACGATAGAGGGTTCTACTGAACTGAGTATCTCTGAAAACATTCGTGGACGTTTTGAAGCACAAGAGTGGGAAGTTCTTGAGATTGATGGTCATGATTATGAGGAGATCGATGCGGCATTGACTGCGGCTAAGGCAGCAACAAAACCTGTGCTTATCATTGCAAACACCATTATGGCTAAAGGTGCGGGAGAGCTTGAAGGTTCACATCATGCTCACGGTGCACCACTTGGTGACGCGATTATTGCTGCGGCTAAGAGTGCTGCTGGTTTTGACCCTGAGAAAAAGTTCTTTGTTCCTGAAGATGTGATGGTGCGTTTTAGATGTGCTGTTGAAGAGGGTGACTTGGCGGAGCGTGCTTGGAAACACTCACTTAAGACACTACCACTGATGGAGCAGAACGAAGCACTAGAGGCTTACATGAATCCTGACTTCTCGCGCATCCAGTGGCCAACGTTTGAAAAAGCAGATGCTACGCGTGGTACGAATGGTGTAGTACTCAACGCTATTGCTAGAGCAATTCCAGGTTTCATCGGCGGTTCAGCAGACCTTAGCCCTTCAAACAAGACCAACCTAAAAGATATGGGTGTTTTCCCTAAGGGTAAAAATATCTACTTCGGCATTCGTGAACATGCAATGGCTTCCATAGTCAATGCGATGGCACTTTATGGTCCACTTATGCCGTTTTCAGCGACTTTCTTTGTCTTCTCTGACTACCTAAAGCCTGCAGCACGTATCGCCGCGCTTAGTGGTATCCAAAACTTTTATGTTTGGACACACGACAGCATCGGTGTTGGCGAAGATGGTCCAACGCACCAACCTATCGAGCAACTTTCACAGTTTCGTGCGCTTCCTAACTTCTATGTATGGCGTCCGGCAGATGGCGCTGAAAACGTAGCAGCGTGGCAACAGGCTTTAGAGATGAAAACATCGCCTTCGGCATTTGTATGTTCACGTCAGACACTACCAATGTTAGATGCTCCTAAGCTTGGTACAGCGCGTCAGGGTGGTTACTTGTTAGCTGAAGAGGCAGATGTGACTTATACGATTATGGCATCGGGTTCTGAAGTTGGTCTGGCTCTTGAAGTAGCGGCTAAACTTGCTGAAAATGGAACAAAGGCAAATGTGGTTTCTGTTCCATGTTTTGATCTGTTCATAGAACAAGATAAGGCGTATATAGACTCTGTCATTAAGCCAGGTACTAAAACAGTAGCTATTGAAGCGGCTCGTGGTATGGAGTGGTATAAACTTGCTGATGAATTGATCAATATGGATAGTTTCGGTGCATCTGCACCTGCTGGAGAGCTTTTTGTTAAGTTTGGATTTACTGCGGAAGCAATAGTCGCGAAGATTTCGTAAGCTATTTTCTTTTAAGCTACCAATTCCGTTATCTCTGCGAAGGCAGGGATCCACGACTCTATGCGTTTTATAAATATATTTTCCAATTAAACTTCATTACTTACACTTTCTCTTTTTCTCTCAGGAAAAATAGAAACAGAAAAACCGCCTCTAACGGCTTCAGGGTCGCTAGCTCGCGACTTCCTTCATTACACTCATTGCGTTCCTAAAAACTGAAAACTCGCTTTCAGCTCAAACAGTTCAGTTTTCTTAACGGAGCTTCATTCTTTCCATTCAGCCTTGCAGATGTTAGAGAGAGCTCAATCGGTAACGCATCGATCTATGTGAAAGCATTCGCTTTCATCCCTATTCAAACAAACTCTCAGCATTAGCTACTTGAGTCGTAGCAACTCAGAGAATGTCCGTTTGACTGCTTTAGAAAGTGTGCCACAACGTCTCAACAACAGCGCCTCTCTCTTTTCTCGAAAATTGCTCTCTGGCGCAACAGAGAGAAAAGTTCGGACAATCACGGATTAAAGGCGAGGGAACTAGAAATTAAGATATGTAATAAGTGGGGTTATAAAAGAAAAAGAAGTAGAGTTAAGGCAGCTACTCTTTGATGAACTTCTGATTCTCCGGATTAGAAAGAAAACTAGCCATAGAGTTTTCAACTCCATTTTCACGCTTAGTAGGTTTATTACTCGCAGCTTCACTCGGAGAAGCAAGGTTAACAAAGACAGGTGTCTCATCGACAATGATCTGCATGATACTAAGTAGAGGAACCTGTACAAAACTGCCAATATTCTCTTCACCGAAACCTGCTTCAAAATAGAGCATATCACTGTCTAATCGGGCACTTTCAAAAGTGTAACCAGCTAAGAAAAAGAGAGTCATCGGACGAAACTCCGTGCGAATATGTTCGGGGAGTTCAGGCTCGAAGGTTAGGTGCTCGATCTTGCAGAGTATGCCAAAGTTCTGCTCTTGTTCAAACATAAAAATAAGAAGTTCTTCTATATGTTTTTGCATTAACTTAGTGTAATTCTCATCTTTGATCAACTCATACAACATCGTGGGCTCCTTTTATGGGCGTGATTATACCATTTTTGATTTTGTTGAAGCCTATCATGGCATTGATGAGGGCAAACTCACTGTATTGGGTGAGATCAGAGGGCGTTATGTCTGCTTCTATGATCTTTTTTTTATCGAGTAAACGTGCGCGTGTGGTGCCATGAAGTAAGGGATGTTTTGGTGTAAGCCACTGCTCACCATCATAAAATGCGATGTTGGCAATGCTAGTATCTGTGATGAGGCCATCTTTTACTATGAGAATGTCATCAGCATTTTCTCGCTGTGTAAAGAGGATGTCTAGCTCTTTTCTGTCAGCATATTTTAGTGCATATTCTAATATGTCAATTTGAACGAGTTGAAGTGTAGATATGGCTCGTTTGACATAAGGTATGTACTCAACTGAAATGGTATTGGCATCATAAACTACGCGACATCGGTAAAGTTGTTTGTCGGGAGGGGTGATGCATTGTTTTAAAAAATGGGTGTTGTGAAGTCCGAGTGCTCTCAGACTCTCATCCATACGTTTTTGGTGATAGTGGAGATGGTGGGCTTGACCATCTTCACATCGGATGGTCTCTAAAAGGAGCTTACTCACTAAAAAGAGCAGTGCTCAGGTAACGCTCACCCGTGTCACATAAGATGGTGACAATAGTCTTACCCATGTTCTCTGGTCGAGCAGCGACTTGCATGGCCGCGTAGACGTTAGCCCCTGCCGATATACCGACGAGCAAACCTTCATGTAATGCAAGCATCTTAGCCGTGTTAATGGCGTCATCATTACTCACTTTAACCACTTCACCATAGATCTCAGTATCTAAGATACCGGGGACAAAACCAGCACCGATTCCTTGGATCTTGTGTGGACCTGGCTTACCACCAGACAAGATGGCTGAGTCCTCTGGTTCAACAGCGACGATCTGTATACCAGGTATCTGCTCTTTTAAGACACTACTTGTACCGGTCAATGTTCCACCGGTTCCAACTGCAGCAACAAAGATGTCAACACTGCTGTCCGTGTCGCGTAAGATCTCTTTAGCGGTTGTCTGTCGGTGAATCTCTGGGTTTGCGGGGTTGTTGAACTGTTGTAAGATGATGGCATCATCAAGACTATCACTTAACTCTTGCGCCTTATCGATAGCACCTTTCATACCTGCGGCGGCTGGTGTAAGCACAAGTTCTGCACCAAGAGCTTTAAGTAAGTTACGACGCTCCATGCTCATTGACTCAGGCATGGTAAGGGTGAGTTTAAGACCCAAAGCTGCACAGATAGAAGCAAGTGCTATCCCTGTGTTGCCACTCGTAGGCTCGATAATACGGGTCTCACCTTTAATTAACCCTTTGTCCAAAGCATCTTTGATCATGCTAAAACCAATACGGTCTTTAACGGAACTCGTTGGGTTCATAAATTCACATTTACCTAAGATAGTCGCACCTGTTTCGTGAGAGGGGAAATTTAGTTTGACGAGCGGTGTGTTACCAATAAGTTCAGTGATGTTGTTAGCAATGTTCATAAAGTCTATCCTTAGTTTATTGTCTATATAGTAGTTTGAAGTCGGTTAAAGTCACTTAAATCCGAGTGAAAGAGTAGGGTTTCTTTTTAGGGGTGTACGATACCACTCCCACCCATGTTGGCACTATGATAAATAATGCTGTTGTGCTTTTTGGCATAAAACTGCATGAGTAAGCGCTGTAGGGTCGGCTCGATGGAAGGATAAAACCAACCATTGTTACTAATGGCTATGAGGTACTTAGGCTCACCTTCATAGATCTCTTCGCAGGTCGCTTCATAACAGATGGCATTACGAAACTTGATACCTTTGACAACAAAGTCGGTGGGTATCTCGGCTGTTAAAAAGTCAGCTGTTCCATCAAAAAAGATCTCATTTACCCATGTCTGAAGAAACTTAGGCAGGGGAACATACTCGCCAAAAGGAACCAAGATCATCTTTTTTGCGATGATAACCTTACCTTTGGAAAAATGATAACTTACATTGTAGTGCTGCTGGTTTTCAGAAAGAAGGGCACCTGTGATGATGTCGATATGCTCGGAGTAGTGTTTAAGTAGCGTAATCAAACCCGGTTGCTTGTTAAGGTAAAGTGGAAAAGCTGATTCTGGGAGTACTACAAGGTCGTACTTTTGATCAATAGCTTTTTGAATGATGTGCATGTTTTCTTGGATAATCGCTTGCCTATTGCTCTTTAGCCATTTTTCCTCTTGCAGTAGCGTTGGTGCGTAAAGTTTGATCTTGAGTGGGGCCGCTTTTATAGTAGGGGTAGTGTATGAAACAGCACCTAAAAGTAGTAAAAGAGGTAGGAGTTGGTACTTTTTATAATGTATGTTTTTACTAAGGTAGATGACTAAAGATAGCGCGGTAAGAATGAGTAGAAATTGCCACTTCTCAACGCCAAAGTAGCTGTTGATAAAGGGGAGCTCTACTTGTAGCCAGTTCCAGTCCATCGGCTCGACATAACTTAAGCCAAAAAGCATAGCAACTCTGTAAAAGGGATTCTTCGTAAACCCAAGTACCCCAAAGAAAAGAGCATAAAGCACGATAAAAAAGAGGGTAATAAAAGGTGCCATCCATCCCACATTGTAATACTCAAAACTGTAGCCAATCCAGTAAAACCAGAGCAGACCCACAAAACCACCTGTCGCGATGATGATGCGGGCTTTTTGAGTGAGTAAGAAGTAAAAACCTAAAAGTGCTGTGAAGGTATTGAGTAAGGTGTTTGAGAGGTGGTAGTGTTCACTGTAGATAAACTGTGAGAGTAGTATAGCGATGCCAAGACCTTTAAGTAGGTCAATAAAGAGTGCTTTATAGTTAATAGTTTGAAATTTCATAAGGGCATTATACAAAAATGTTGATGGAACTTTCTCTATTGGACATAGTTTCCTTAGAAGGTTAGATGAAGAGTGTAAAGATTGGTTTTATTTGTATTTGAGTATGTCACAGTGGGTTCTATACTCATCGCTTTAACTTTATAGGGTTTGGTAAATAGCCAAGCAAATGCTATACCTAATGCAGCTCCTGCAACAACATCATGCGTATAGTGATTGTTACTGACAACACGTGAATACCCTACAAAGGTTGCGGCGGTATAAGCAACCACAGCATATTTCAATCCATAACGAAAATGTATAAATGCTGCACCTTGAAATGAGGCTGAAGTGTGACCAGAAGGGAACGAGTATGGACCTCCATAAGGTCGTTTTTCGTTGATAGTGTACTTCAATACCTGAGTCGTTACAAGCGTGGCACCAAAAGATTTATAAAAATCTATTTGTCCATCCGTATCATCTATGGCAATCGTGGTTGCCCAAGCTGTCAGCGGTATGGCTATCTGCATATAGTCACCGATTTTTTCAATGGTTTCTATTTGAGTACTTTGTGCTGAGAGCAATGTTTGTAAAAAAAGTAAAAGTAATATGGCTTTTTTCATAATAGAACCTTGAATTGGAGCAACAATTATGGCTTTACTTTTCTGTAAGTTAAGCATAGCGTCCCTCTTGGTGTAATGTATGTGGCACTTCGATAGTTGTTGAGCTGAAGACAAAAGAGTTGGCAACGACATGCTGTCGAGTCTATTCGCTATAAGCTCGTCAATAAACTTATCATAAGAGACTCCCTTCTCTTCAAGATAACCGAGTAAGTATTTTTCTGAAGCTTCAATGCCACCTTTTTCTTCTATCTCTAGAAGAGTAGCATAGAGTGGTTTAATCGTCTCTTTTGTCTTTTGATCGATTGCTCTTCTAAAGGCGGTGTGCCCAATGATTTCGTTTATAGCAGAATTGGATACTTTAAAGGTGTATCGACACGAAAAGTTTCGTACTTTAAGTTAAGTAATGATCTTAAAACCACCAATGAAATTTGTGATAGAGAGATGAGTGAGATGGCTCAACAGCTGAAAATGGCAAGTGCTTCGTATTGAAATAGTGAGGATATCCTAGCGTCTCAACTATTATGGAGGTCTGAAGTTGTATAATTCAGAAATTTTACACCCAAGGACCTATTCGTATGGATATTATCAGCCAACTTTTACCATTTGTATTTTTGATTGCGATCATGTACTTTATCATCATTCGCCCACAGCAGCAACAAGCTAAGAAACATGCAGCAATGCTTGAGAGCTTAGGCAAAGGCGAAAAAGTCGTTACTAATGGCGGTCTTATCGTTGTTATTTACAAGGTTGAGGATGCTTTCTTCACCGTTAAGATGAATGACGATGTACTTGTTAAAATCACTAAAGATGCAATCGCACGGAAGTATGAGGATGAAGCTTAATTTTCGTTTAGTAATTTTCATCTTAGCCATAGGCTTTGGTGTTTTCTTCTCTATGCCATCACTGCTAAACACTGAAAAAGGTGCCAAGATCACACTTGGTCTTGACCTTCAAGGTGGATTGCACATGCTTCTTGGCGTTAAGACAGAAGAGGCAGTAGGTTCACGTATGAAGTCTATCGCAGCGAGTGTTAAGCACTTTACTGACCATAATGATATCTTACTAGACACGCTTTCAGCAAGTGAAGATGAGGTGAAGTTTGCGATCTTAGATCCAGATGACGCGCCTGCTATTGACACTATGCTTAAAGAGATAGAGGGTGCTGTTGTCAACTATAGTGGTGAAAACTATGCATTGACTCTTTCAGCTGAGTCCATAGAAAAGACGAAAAAAGAGGCGATCTCGCAAGCTATTGAGACCATTCGTAATCGTCTTGATCAGTTCGGTCTTGCAGAGCCTACCGTTGCGCGTCAAGGTTCAGACAAGATCTTGGTTGAACTTCCTGGTATTAAAACACAAGAAGAGGAGCAGCGTGCGCGTGAGCTTATCTCTCGTGCGGCGAAGCTAGAACTTATTGCGGTTGATGAAGATCGTGCGATGCGTGTTTACAACATGACTGATGCACAAGCAGCGCAGTATGGCGACATCATCTTAGAAGAGAACGAACGTCCAGAAGTAAAATACTTACTCAAAGAGATCCCTATCTTAGATGGTGGACTTCTTACTAATGCTACCGTAGCCTTCGATCAAAATAACCGTCCGGTGATTAACTTCGCGTTGAACTCGGAAGGTGCTCAGATCTTTGGTGACTTTACTGGCAAAAATGTTGGTAAGCGTATGGCGATCGTACTTGATGGTAAGGTCTACTCCGCGCCCGTAATTAACGAGCGTATTGGTGGTGGTCATGTTCAAGTTAGTGGTAATTACACTGTTAATGAAGCGAACGACTTAGCGATCGCGCTAGGTTCAGGTGCGCTACTCGCTCCGATTTATATTATGGAAAAACGCTCTGTTGGACCAAGTCTTGGTGCTGAGAGTATTCGTAACTCTATGGTGGCTTTAATTGGTGGTTTTGCCTTAGTCTTTATCTTCATGATGGTCTACTATAAGATGGCGGGTGTTATAGCCAACATTGCTTTGGTTGCAAACCTGTTTTTGATCTTAGCTGTGATGTCACTCTTTGGCGCGACCTTGACACTTCCTGGTATGGCGGGTATCGTCTTAACGGTTGGTATGGCAGTTGATGCCAACGTCATCATCTCGGAGCGTATACGTGAGCTTCTTTATGAGGGTAAATCTCTCCATAAGGCGATAGAAGAGGGTTATGCTAATGCGATGCGCGCTATTTTAGATGCGAACATCACAACGCTGATTGCTGCTGTAGTGCTTTATGCCTATGGAACGGGTGCGATCAAAGGTTTTGCGATCACGATCAGTATCGGTATCTTGGCATCTATGCTAACGGCTATCCTTGGTACACACGGTATCTACAACTCGTTAGAGTCTAAGATTAACAAAAGTAAAAATCCAGCCTTCTGGTTTGGTATTAGTAAGAAGAGGTTAGGGTAATGGAGTTTTTTAAGCAGACTAAAACCATCGGTTTTATGGGCCGATCAAAGATAGCGATGATCATCTCTGTTATCCTTGTCTTGGGCTCTTATGGACTTCTTATTACTAAGGGTCTTAACTATGGTGTTGACTTTGCGGGTGGTACGATTGTTCAGGTGCAGTACACACAAGATGCACCGATCGATGTCATGCGTAAGCAGTTGTCTTCAAACGCAATGTTTAAAGGTGCCTCCATCACAGAGTTTGGTTCACCCGATGAGGTGATCATTCGTCTTAAGACAAGCTCTAAAGATATCTCTCAAGATGTGGGTGATGTGACACGTGAAGCACTCCAAGGCACGGGTGAGTTTAAGATCCGTCGTGTGGATATTGTCGGGCCTAAGGTGGGTAATGAACTTCGTGAGAAGGGTGTTATGTCACTGCTCTTGGCAATGCTTGGTATTTTGATCTATGTTGCCTTTCGTTTTGAGTGGCGTTTTGCAGTTGCTTCGATCATCGCTTTGGTGCATGACGTTTCGATCGCACTAGGTGCTTTGGCACTGACACAGATCGATGTCAACCTTGATGTTTTAGCGGCGCTATTGACGATCTTAGGTTATTCACTAAACGATACGATCATCGTCTTTGACCGTATCCGTGAGGGTATTACCGACACTAAGAGCTCGAACCTTAGTGATGTTATCGATGAGTCAGTTACTAAGACTTTGTCACGTACAACATTGACGTCACTGACAACATTCTTTGTGGTCTTGACCCTCTTTATGTTTGGTGGAGAGATTATTCACTCATTTGGCTTTACGCTATTAGTGGGTGTGGTTGTGGGTACTTACTCATCGATCTTCGTTGCTTCACCGATCTTAATGTGGTTAGGGTTTGATATTAAAAACTTCCATGGTAAATTGGCGGAGAAAGCAAAACGCGAAGCTGAAAAAGAGAAGATGCGTGCACAGTTTGAGCAGGGGACTATCTAACACACAATAGTGTAAAATGGTAGTTGTTTGAGAATAAAGTCTATTTAAGGGGTTAGTATGGATTGGGGAAAAGTAGTATATGTGTTTTTTACGTTGATGTCATTGACATCAACAGCAGGCTTTTTGTTTGAGCATACTTCGGTAGCACTTTTTGTTGCAGCAAGTCTAAACCTTGTCTCAACCATCTTAAAACTAGGGGTACGTAACCTTCTTTCAGCGGAGCTTCTTGCAAGTTCACTGGTAGCAGACCTACACCTTATCCCAGCCTTTATCTACCTTGAATTAGTGGGTAACATGCAGTGGGCGATAGCACTTGCTATAGGTGCTCTGCTTGCAAACCTCTTCTCGATGGCACTTGTTCTTGTCGAGAGTTCAAAGACGCGTGAAGAGTACTAACAACTAGCATTCGCTAGTTGAATGTTTAATTTTCAATGCTGAATTATTCATAGTTTCTAGACTTTCGCAATTCCATATTGAAAATTAAATATTATAACAACAAGGTTTTTTTATGACTTACAATCCTTCTGAAATAGAGAAAAAATGGCAAACTTATTGGGACGAAAACCGTAGCTTTGAGCCCGATGATAGCTTTGAAAAAGAGAAAAAATACATCTTAAGCATGTTCCCTTTTCCAAGTGGGCGTCTGCATATGGGTCACGTACGTAACTACACTATTGGTGATTCGTTCGCACGTTACTACCGTCAACAAGGGATGAATGTACTTCATCCTATAGGGTGGGACAGTTTTGGTATGCCGGCTGAAAATGCGGCGATCAAACATGGTGCACATCCTAAAAAATGGACCTATGAGAACATTGACTACATGCGCAAAGAGCTCTCTTCTTTAGGACTTTCATTTTCTAAAGAGCGTGAGTTTGCGACTTCAGATCCACTTTACACAAAGTTTGAACAAGCCTTTATCATTGATATGTTTGACAAGGGTCTGCTCTATCGTAAAAAAGCGGCACTGAACTGGTGTCCACATGACCTGACTGTTCTAGCTAATGAGCAGGTGGTTGATGGCTGTTGTTGGCGTTGTGATACACCTATCGTTAAAAAAGAGATGAATCAGTACTATCTTAAGATCTCTGACTATTCAGATGAGCTGATCGACGATCTGAAGCAGTTAGAAAAAGGGTGGCCTAAGCAGGTTCTTACCATGCAAGAGAACTGGATAGGGCGTTCTAATGGTCTTGAGTTTAACCTTCCTTTAGATGAACACTCGTCAAAGTTACTTCGTGGTAAGTTCAGTGGTTTTGATGTCTACACAACTCGTCCAGACACGATCTACGGTGTTACTTATACTGCATTAGCTCCTGAACATGAGCTTGTGAGCTTTATGATCGAAAATGAGATGTTAGACATCAAGGTAATGGCAGAGATCGAAGCGATGAAAAACACCAGTTCGATTGATCGTCAGAAGAATAAACATGGTGTCCCACTCAACATTAATGTTATTCACCCACTAACTAAAGAGCCTATCCCAGTATGGGTAGCGAACTTTGTGTTGATGGATTATGGTTCGGGCGCGGTGATGGCAGTACCGGCACATGATGATAGAGATTATGAATTTGCTACAAAGTATGACTTGAAAATCACTCCGGTTATTGCCAGTGAAGAAGAGGGCATCGTAGAAGGTCGTGCGATGACTGACAGCGGTATGCTCTTTAATTCAGGAAAGTTCAGTGAGATGAACTCTAACGAAGCTAAAGCGGCCATTCTAGAGCACTTTGAAGCAGAAAAGCTTGGTGAAAAAGTGACGAACTACCGTCTTAAAGATTGGGGTATTAGTCGTCACCGCTACTGGGGTGCAACGATACCGTTTATCCATTGTGAAGATTGTGGTTTAGTGACAGAGAAGAAAGAGAACCTACCGGTAACTCTGCCAGATGATGCTGAAATCACAGGTGAGGGTAACCCACTTGAACATCACGCTACATGGAAGCATTGCCAATGTCCTAAGTGTGGTAAAGATGCTGTTCGTGAGACGGACACCATGGATACGTTTATACAGTCGTCATGGTACTTCCTACGCTACACAGCAAGCCCGAAGATCCAACAAGAGAAGGCTTTTGACAAAGATGAGTTGAAGTACTGGATGAATGTAGACCACTACATCGGTGGTATAGAACATGCTATCTTGCACTTGCTTTACAGCCGTTTTTTTACAAAAGTGATGCGCGACCTTGGCTACCTAGACATAGAAGAGCCATTTGATAAACTCTTAACACAGGGTATGGTGCTAAAAGATGGTACTAAGATGAGTAAGTCTAAGGGTAACACCGTCGATCCTGACGCTTTGATAGAGAAGTATGGTGCGGACACTGCCCGTCTTTTCATCTTGTTTGCGGCACCACCAACACAAGAGTTGGAGTGGAATGACAGTGCTGTTGAGGGTGCGTATCGTTTCTTAAAACGTTTCTCAGAGCGTAGTGCCAATGCAAAGCCAACAACAACACTCCCTAAGATCGATCATGCTTCACTCTCTAAAGAAGAGAAACTGGCACGTAAAAAAGTGTATGAAGCGCTTCAGCGTGCTAATGAGGTCTTTGAAGAACGTTATACATTTAACACAATGATCGCAGGTGTTATGGAGGCAATGAACGCCCTTAACGAGCAGAAAAATGAAGATGTCTGGACAGAGGGTTACTGGATCTTAGCCTCTATTTTAGAGCCTATCGTTCCTCATGTTACCTGGGAAGTTTCAACACAACTTTTTGAGCGTAACAACCTTGTTAAAAATGTGGTACTTGATGAGGTCTTTACCGTCGACACGGTGACACTGGGTGTTGCTGTCAATGGTAAACGTCGTGCAGAGATTGAAGTCTCTCCATCTACACCAAAAGATGAGATCATTGCTACTGCGAAAGAGGCTTTAGCCAAGTGGATAGAGGGTAAAGAGATCGTCAAAGAGATCGTTGTCCCTAACAAACTTGTGAACATCGTCGTAAAAGGCTAAGCTTGACCCGTGCTCTTTTCCATTTACTAATAACAGTGGTGTTTGCACTGTTATTGACAGGCTGTGGCTACCAACCAAGTTCCAAAGAAGCACGCAAGGTGATGGGTGATACCGTCTCAACTACTGTCATCATCTCCATGACTGACCCTGAAAACACCGTAGTCTTGAAAGATGCACTTGATGAAGCGGTCATACGTCGCTTTCAGACCAATCTTCGTCATCGTAATGAGGCAAAAACACACTTAAATATCCAACTCAACAGTGTTGGTTTTAGTGCCTTGCAGTATGATGAAAATGGTTATATCATCTCATACCGTACGACGATTAATCTTGCGATTACCCGTATCACTCCTGTGTTGACAAAACGATATAGCGCGGTTGGTAACTATGATTTTACCATCAACCCTAATGCCATCATCACCGATCAGCAGCGTTTTGAGGCTATCGCTAACTCCGCTACGAAGGCACTTGACAGTTTTGTGGCACAAGTCGCGGCAGAAGGTAGTCGTGAAAAAGCGAAGTAATGCGCTCTCTTCAAACCTTTTTAGACGCTAAGCCACTTTTTTATGATGAGATCGACCTCGAACGTATGCCCAAGGTGTACGCTAAGATCAAAGATAAACTAACTATTCCCAAAGTAATCCATGTCGTAGGAACCAACGGCAAAGGCACAACAGGACGGTTTCTTGCTAATGCACTGCTTCAAAATGAGCTGAGTGTTGGACACTATACTTCTCCTCATATTCTTACTTTTAATGAACGTATTTGGCTTAATGGTAAAAATGTAGATGATACAAGGCTTGAACAAGCACATCAACAACTCACTACACTTTTAAGCAAAGAAGATGCAGACGCCTTGAGCTACTTTGAGTACACGACACTCTTAGCGATGCTTGTCTATGAAAAGTGTGACTATGTTGTGCTTGAAGCTGGGTTAGGTGGTGAGTTTGATGCAACCAATGTCTTTGACAAGGTACTTTCTCTTTTTACCCCGATAGCTATTGACCATCAAGCTTTTTTAGGTGATGACATTGTGGCTATTGCCAAGACCAAGTTCCGTTCGATGCAGTCACATGCTATCTTGGGACGACAGTCCGATGTGAAAGTAATAAAGAGTTTTTATGAAGTAGCCAGTGATAAAAAGTGCGTAACGGAGACGATAGATACTATTTTATCACCGCATGAACAGCGTAATATAGTAGCACAAGCAGAGAATCTTGCCAACTACCTTCAAGACAACCTTCTTCTTGCACTGAGTGGCTTAACACTGCTTGGGTTTAGTGCCGATGTTAAAGCCCTTGCCAAAGCACCGCTTTTTGGACGATTGACACAACTGCGTGATAACATTGTGTTAGATGTTGGGCATAATCTATTAGCAGCAGAGGCTATTGTGAAGACATTGGCTGGCAAGAAATATACATTGGTTTATAACTCCTATCGCGATAAAGATTATGCGAATATTATTAAGACACTTAAACCGATTATAGAAGCGGTAGAGTTAATTGCCGTTGATGATGTTCGTGCTGAACAGGAGTCTGCTTTAGTGGAAGTAATAGAAGCTGAAAATATCGCAGTCTCAAAATTTGCTACAATAGAGCAAGAGAAAAGTTATTTGGTCTTTGGTTCCTTTAGTGTAGCGGAGGCCTTTTTAAAGCAGTTGGCGGAGTAATTAAACGTATAGAAAGAGGTGTTATGGATCATAATATAAATATCACCATAGAAGATGCCAAGGGTGTTAAAGAGTTCTCTTTTCACAAACGTGTTAAACACTTCGCTTTTTATACGATTACGGCTATTGTTATCGCCTTTATTATTGGGATCTATATTGTCTTTGAACTCACCAAAGAGTTAGGTAATATCGAAGCGAAAAAGAGCCTCTTGGAAGCACAAAACTCCCTCTTAGAAAAGACAATTAAAAACAAAGAACATGAACTCACCCAGCTTGATGAGCGTCTTCTCTCCATCGAAGAACTTATTGGGATGGAGGGTGAAGAACATCTCTCTTTTAGTGAACGTGTTGATGTGGCGCAGTTGACCTCTAAGGAGCGTTCGCTTATATTTGAGATCATCCCTAATGGCTCGCCCATAGAATACAAAGGGATTACGAGTAAGTTTGGTTACCGTATGCACCCCATCACGGGTAAACGTGAAAAGCATAACGGTAGTGATATGCGCGCGAAGATCTTTACAGAGGTCTATGCGACGGCTAATGGTGTGGTTGAGTATGCGGGTTATCATCGACGCAGTGGCTATGGTCGTCTGATCATCCTCGACAACTCTTATGGTTTTAAGACCTATTTCGCACACCTAGGCAAGATCAATGTCAAACACGGTCAAGTGATCCAAAAGGGTGATCTCATAGGTTTAACGGGCAATACTGGTCGTAGTAATGGACCGCACCTGCATTATGAGATCCGTTTTATGCAACAGGCATTGAACCCTTTTTGGTTCATAAAATGGAGTATGAGTAACTATGAAGAGATCTTCAAACGTGAAAAGCATGTTCCATGGGAGCCACTTTTAGGACTGATAGTCAGCTGGATAGAAGATGAATTTCCTGATGAATGTGAAGATATCAACACAACGATAGTCGAAGCAGAGTCCAATGTGACTAAGTCCAATCTGAAATAATGACTATAAATGGGCTCCTCATATAAAGATTTGGTACAATGCTACTATTAAAATTAGAGAAGTATAATGCCTCAAAGTCGCCTGTTCGAACAGTTTAGAAACCACAATATTGATGATCTTCAGCTCCTTATCTGTGAAGATGAAAAAGAGAGCCAGCAACTTGTAGATGTTGCCAAGTTTTTTAAACGTGATGTGATCGTTTTTCCTGACTTTCGTGCACGTTTTGAAGATGATCTTCGCCCGTTTAAAGAGGAGATGCAAGAGCTTTTTAGTGCTCTTCGTCTCTACTATGAGGCAGACCAAAAACCACTCATCATCTCACCGCTTAAAACACTGATCTTCCCACTACCCAAGCGAGAGCTTTTAGAGACCGTTGTCATAGAGTACGCAGAAACCATAGGGATGAAAGCTTTTAAAGAGAAGATGCTCTTTTGGGGATACACCTTTGTTGACATGGTACAAGTAGAAGGGGAGATCTCCTTTCGTGGTGACATCATCGACATTTTTGCACCAAGTTCTGAAAACCCTTATCGCATTTCTCTTTTTGATGAAGAGATCGAAGAGATCAAAGCCTTTACGCTTGAAAAACAACGTACCATAGGTGAACCCCTAGACTTTATAGAGATCGCACCGGCCATGTATGCCTTAGATGAAGCACAATATGAGCAGATAGAGCGCAAGGTCCTAGAGAGTGAGAGTGACAGTTTTGTTAAAGACAATGCCTCTTTAGGTTTTTGGTACTTAGATGAGCTGGCGACCTCATTTGTAGATGGTAAAAAAGCACTTTTTATTAAAAATATGGATGATCTTTTAGATGAAGTCTATGTCATTAATGAACCACAGGTGATGCGAGAGAGCTTTGATATTGAGGTGATACCAGAAGAGGATCGCTGTAAAGAGTTGGCGGTGACAAACATCCCAACCTTGCTCAATGTACACAAGGGTAAAGACGTTACGATCATTGCGACCAATGAGGCGCAGTTAAAACAGGCACAGCTTTTTGACGTATCTAACATTAACGTCTTTTATTCGCCTATTATCCTCAACATCATTAGTGACACTGAGATCGTCATATCGCTTAACAAGCCGATGGCGAAGCGTCGCCGACGTAAGAGTAACATTATTCTTGATGATCTTAAAAAAGGTGACTATGTTGTTCACGAAGAGTATGGTGTCGGTATTTTTGAAGGCATAGAACAAGCCGAAATACTAGGTGGTGTCAAAGACTTTGTCACCATTAAGTACCAAGGCGATGATAGAGTACTACTACCTGTTGAAAACCTTGAGACCATTGACCGTTATATGGCAGCAGGTGGTGGACTACCTGTTTTAGACAAGTTAGGTAAAGGGAGCTTTGGACGTCTTAAAGAGAAGGTTAAAAAGCGTCTCTTTGAGATCGCTTCGGAGATTATTAACACGGCAGCATCACGCGCTCTCATCAAAGCACCAACGCTAAATGTAGACAAAGAAGAGATCAAAAACTTCCAAAAATTGGCAGGCTTTGAGTACACAGCAGACCAGTCACAATCCATCCAAGAGATCTTAGACGAGGTGGCTTCGGGTCACATTATGGATCGCCTTTTAAGTGGAGATGTTGGTTTTGGAAAGACCGAGGTGGCAATGAATGCTATCTTCGCTACTAAAAAAGCAGGTTATCAGTCGGCGATGATCGTCCCAACAACCTTGCTTAGTTCACAACACTTTCACTCGCTTGAAGAACGTTTTAACAACCTTGGTATAAGGGTGGGAAAATTAGATCGTTTCTCAACACCTAAACAGAAAAAAGCGACCCTTCAAGGTTTAAAAGATGGCATTATAGACACTGTCGTGGGTACCCACGCGCTCTTTGGTGCTGAGTTTAAAAAGCTGGGTCTTGTTATCATCGACGAAGAACACAAGTTTGGTGTCAAGCAAAAAGAGAAGCTAAAGCAGATGTATGAAGAGGTACACCTTCTCTCCATGAGTGCGACACCGATCCCGCGTTCTCTTAACCAAGCGATGAGTTCTATCAAGACTATGAGTCAGTTACTAACACCTCCGGGGGAGCGACAAGGGGTGCGTACCTTTGTCAAAGCTTATGATGAGAAGTTGGTCAAAGAGGTCATCTTACGTGAACTCCGTCGTGGTGGTCAGGTATTCTACGTCTTTAACAACATTAAGATGATGCCGATCAAAGAGGGTGAACTTAAAAAGCTTCTGCCTGAACTGCGCATCTTGATGCTACACTCTCAGACGGGTGCAACTGAAACTGAAAAAGCCTTGCTAGACTTCCAAGAGGGTAAGTACGACATCATGCTGGCAACTTCCATCATCGAGTCGGGTATTCACATGCCACAGGTCAACACTATGCTCATTGATGGGGCTGATCGTTTTGGTATTGCTGACTTACATCAACTGCGTGGACGGGTTGGACGTGGACACACAGAGGGCTTTGCTTATTTCATTGTTGACAACAAGGACAACTTAACGGATGAAGCAAAAAAGCGTCTTGTTGCCTTAGAGTCTAACAGCTTTTTAGGTTCAGGTTCTATCTTGGCCTTCCATGACCTTGAGATCCGTGGTGGTGGAAACTTAGTGGGTGATGCACAGAGTGGACATATCAAAAACATTGGTTACTCGCTCTACTTGAAAATGCTCGAAGATGCCATTAAAGAGTTGAGTAATACTCAAGATAAAGCAAGAGCAAAAGTAGATATCAAGTTGACGATCTCTGCATACATCTCAGATGAGGTGGTCGCACAAGATAGGCTGCGACTCGAACTCTATCGTCGTCTGTCCCAGTGTGAAGAACCAACAGAGATTTATGAGATTGAAGAAGAGGCGATTGATCGTTTTGGTAAGTTAGATGATCCTACCAAACAGTTCTTTGAGCTTATGGTTATTAAACTGTTAGCGATTGAGAAGAAGATCGTTAAGGTGATGAACTACGGTCAAAATATCACCATAGAGTACACAAATGGCTCAAAAGAGAGCATAAAGTCAGAGAGTAAAGACGATGACGATATCATTAAAGCAGTGCTTTACTATCTACGTAATGCCAAACCAAAGGTACTATAATGGCAAACATAACATTAGCATTTATCGGCGACATCGTTGGTCGTCCGGGGCGCAGTATGGTCAAAGAGCATCTTAAAAAGGTGCGTGAAGAGTTTGGTGTGGACTTTGTCATTGCTAACTATGAAAATGCCTCTCACGGCTTTGGACTGACGAGTAAAAATGCCATTGAACTTTTCAATGCAGGTATTGATGTGATGACGGGTGGTAATCACTCCTTTGATAAAAAAGAGATCATTCCGCTTTTTGAGAGTATGGAACTTCTTCGTCCGCATAACTACCCTGAAGCTATGCCTGGAACGGGTGTTAAGGTCTATGAGGTAAATGACATAAAACTGGGTGTTATAAACATTATGGGTTACTATACCATGCCGATGGTGGACAACCCGTTCATCTGCGCACAAAAAGCAGTAACACAGCTTAAAGAAGAGGGTGCAGAAGCGATCTTTATGGACATTCATGCTGAGGCGAGTAGTGAAAAGCGTGCCATGATGATGATGTTCCAAGGAGAACTCTCAGGCATCATCGGAACACATACCCATGTTGGCACGGATGACTTTCAGATAGCAGAAGGTACCGCTTATATGAGTGATATTGGTCTGACAGGGTGTCGTGACAATGTTATTGGGATGGAGGCTAAGATACCTTTGCAACGTTTTCTGACGGGTATCGGTGGTCACTTCAATGTTCCCGACAAATGTAAAAAGATCATGCAAATTGCTATTATGAATCTAGAAGATGGCAAGTGTGTCAGTGCCAAAAAACTCAAGATCTTTGATGATGGTAGACGTTTAGAGACTGAGGCGTGGCAAGAGAAATGATCGACAATGGCTACGATCTCTTTCTGGCACTACAAAAACTAAACCTTTTAGAGAACAAACCTCCTTTATGGTGGCCAAACGCCTATACCCTTGAAGTCGTTGTTGGTGCCATCCTGACTCAAAACACACAGTGGACACGGGTAGAGGTCTCTTTAGAAAACTTGCGTTCCAACAATCTTTTAACCTTAGAAGCTCTAGCTTCCGCAGAACCGGAACTCTTAATAGAGTGCATTCGAACCAGTGGTTTTTTCAAAGCCAAATCAAAAAACATCCAAACGCTTGCGCAAAACATCATCAACGATTTTAGCGACTTTGAGACCTTCCAATACGAAGTGAGTAGAGAGTGGTTACTTGGTCAACGTGGCATCGGTCCAGAGAGTGCTGATGCGATTCTCTGTTACGGCTGCCAACGCGAAGTGATGGTTGTCGACAAGTACACCCAACAACTTTTACACGCTTTAGGAAGAGAGTTTGATGCCTACGATGATATTCAAGTGTGGTGTGAAGAGGGTTTTCGAAGCGAAGATCTTCATCATGATTTTGCCCTGTTTCATGGTATGATAGTAGAGTATATGAAGCGATATAAAAAAGGAAAGGTGATCGATATTGCACCTTTAACAAAGAGAGAGATATGATGAAAAAGATTATATGTTTGATGTTGGCTGCCTTAGCTATCCAAGCCCAAGACCACACCATCTTACAATACACCG
>JAJRVE010000093.1 GCA_024277445.1 Campylobacterales bacterium | reverse complement strand
GTGAGTCGTGGACAGCTTTGTGACTACTCTGGGATTACCTATGAACTGTTAGAAGAACATAGTGGCATTCAGTGGCCATGTAATGAGGCAAATCCGTTAGGGACGAAACGTCTTTATGGTGAAGAGATGGATTATAGAACCGCTGATAAAAAAGCAAAATTACTACCATTAGAGTGGTATCCGATGGAAGAGAACCTAAGCGAAGCATTCCCCGTGATGTTAAACACAGGTCGTACCGTAGAGCAGTGGCATACCCGCACGAAAACACGTTCTATCGACATCATCAACAACCTTGCACCTGAAGCATGGGTAGAGATAAACCCCGTAGATGCCGAGCAGTTAGAGGTAAAGAGTGGTGATAGACTAACACTTTCTTCTCCTCGTGGAAAAGTAAAAGATGTTGTGGTCAAAGTAACACAAAACATGGCACCAGGTCAGGTCTTCGTACCCTTCCACTTCAACGAACAACTTATAAACCAGCTTACCCAGCCACTTTTCTGTCCAAAGTCAGGCGAACCAAACTACAAACAGACCGCAGTGCAACTTCACTCTGAAAAAGTACCAGAAGGTATTAAAGTAAAAGAACAAGAGATATCAGGTGAGCTTAGTCATGAAAAAGTGAGTGAGAAGAGTGGTAAGGTCGAAGTGAAAGAGAAAAATAGTTAGTGTTAGAATTACTTTCACTAACTTATGAGGATAGCTTTAGTCTATAAAATTGAGCTGATTTTTCTTTTTTGAAATCAAATATACCTGCTGCAATAGCTATCTCGGTTAGTGAAGTATAATTAAATATCTCTTTTACCTTTATAATTTCATTAGGAGCTTTCTCTTGAATATGCTGACCAACAATACTAAGTGAAGTCCAACCATCTTTTTGAATAAACTGAATAGAAAATTCTATAAGAAGCCTTTCTATTATTAATAGTTCTAGAGTGTTTTCTAGTCGACCCGATGTCATCTCATTGAGCAATTGTTTAGTAAGTCTTTTAATTTGCTTGCTAATATCTTGCAAGCTCTGTATCTCAAAAAGTATTCGACTTTTTTGTTCATCTAGTTGTTTGTTGAGCGAGAGGCACTTAATTGTTGATGTCCAATCAGTGTCAATATATAAATGATGGACAAGATCATTTCTCTCTTCTAATAATATTTGTAGTGATTTACTCTTTAATTCATAATTGTCAGAACTGAATTCTAAGATAAAAGTGAGATTTAGAACTTGAGTGTTCTCAGCGTTGTCTTTTGAATTTAAAAGATCGTCAATTAAAATACCCATTGTTTTCTTCTTTACAAGATCTGGAAATCTTTGTTGAGTAGATAAATGATTGTTTTGTGAAGAGATGTTTTTAAAGTAGACTATATATTTGAGTAGTCCTTCTACCTTTTGAAATAGGAGTAAATTTCTACCTATCTTTCTGTGTATTTCGTTAGTCAATTTCTCCAAAGTCAAGCAGGTGCCTTATTCTGCAGTTTCTTTGTGAGCATGTCCAAGTAAATCAACCTTTACGCCACGTTCATGCTGCTTCTTTTTGATGACAAGCATTTCATAAACGCTTACCTTAGGCATGGCTTCTTCTATGGTGTTATCAAGCTCTTTGTCGACACCTTTTAACTTTTCAAGATCACTATAACCTTGCGGTTTGATCTCTTGCATGGCGATACTGATAGAACCTGCCCACATGATAAGAAGCATAAACCATACCGTCTTTTTTGCCCCAGCATAGACACCAATAAAGTGAAAGGTAATCGTTAAGATAATGGCAATAATAAGTACAATCGTCAAACTCATCTGTTTAGCTCCTCTCCTCTAGGGTGCATCTGCACACCTGTATCTTCAAGCATATTCTCACCAAAAAGTGTGACACCCCAGGTTACAAGGACCATTAATATGATGATCAAGGCTAGAAATACAAGTGCCATACTATAGCGTTTGATGATGGCTATCATCTGCTCTGGTTGCTCTCTGCTGGTTTTTCAAGGTTATCGCCGATCCAGTCGATACAACGTGCTGTTAAAAAGTCACGTTCATAATCATCTGACTTAAGCAAATGACCTTCAAGACGCCAACCTAGATCTTTAGATATTAATACAGACTGAGAGATCGTTCGGCGCATTTTGTTCTCACAGATAATTGTTTCGCCTTCGTTAAAAAGTTTTTCTACCCCGTCCATACGGCTAGTAGTCATCCAGTAGTGAAGTGAGATCATCGTCGCTAACATCATACTGACACTAATCATCCCTTTTTTAAATGCTGCGGGTGGCATGAAGTCACGGGTTGTAACAAAGGCGGTAATACTTAAAATAAAGATACCAATAACAATATAAACAATCTCTAATGAAATAAATAGTTCCATAATAGTCCTTAACTAATGTGTTGTGCTTCCCACGCCTCAAAGGCTGGGGTAAAGTACTCTATACGCACTTTTTTAAACTCGCGTGAGGAGTAGAGTGGCATGTGCGATTTTGCTTCGATCTCTTTAGACATCTCTGCGATGATACCGTTAGTCTCTTCGGTTGTTTTACCATGCACCATGGTAAAGAGGTTGAATGGCCAGTTGGCATACTTAGGACGAAGGTAGCAGTGACTGACAGCGCTAAACGCCGCAGCAGCCTCACCGATAGCCTCACCTTTGTCCGCGTCAACATCCCAAACGACCATCGCATTGGCGTTGAAACCTGCTTTACGGTGGTTCAAAATCGAAGCAAATCGACGCATAATGCCTGCTTCTTGCAATTCTACCAAAATTGCGAAGAATTGCTCATATGTGATCTCTAATTCGTCAATAATCTTCTTAAATGGCTCACTCTCTATCTTAATATCATACTGTGCACGCTTTATCACTTCATGATGCAGTGGCGTAAGCTCTATCTCCGTGTGTTTAACTTTTTTGACCTTCTCTTTTTTATCATCCTTACCGGTGGTGTTGAGTTTGACAGATATCTTAAAGAGTTTAAGTGTTGGCAACATGATGTACTCTTCTGCTCCTGTTGCTTCGGCTAAGATCTCAAGTGTCTTTTCTAGTCCGAGTTTTGAGTCAGGGGCAACGGCTAGTGTAAACCAAATGTTAAAGTCATGGTTACGCTCATAGTTATGAGAAATACCCGGATGTGAATTAATGATCTCAACAGCTGCATCGATCTTTTCAGGTGGGATTTTAAAGGCAACAAGTGATGAGGTATAGCCCAAACGCTTTGTGTCAAAGATAGCCGAAGTCTGACGAATGATGTTGTTCGCTTTCTCTTCTTGTAAGATAGCGAGTACTTCGGCTTCTTGCATGCCAAGTTCATTGGCAATCTCTTCAAAAGGCTTGGGTACGAGGGGGAACTTTTTCTGTATTCTAGAGAGTATCTCTTGTTTCATGGAATATTCACTTTTATAATAGATGAGAAATTGTAATCTCTTTTATCTTTCTTAGCATTGATATAGCTCAATTGACCTTCATCAAGTACTCTACTAAGGCTATTTTGCTATGCTACGGGGAGATTAAAAGGATATTGATGAGCTATTTCCCTGCCTTTTTAAAGTTAGATCATAAAAAGATTTTGATTGTGGGTGGTGGTTACATCGCTTATGAAAAGTTAGATCACCTTTTAGACTTTACGCACGACATAAAAGTAGTAGCACCTGAACTCTCAGAGCAGATGAAAACGCGTATCGAAAAAGAGGGACTTCTCTTTGAAAAACGTCCTTACTGTAAGGGTGACATCGCTGAGTTTGCTGTGGTGATCGTCGCGGTTGATGACATTCCCTTACAAGCAGAGATATTTCAAGAGTCAAAAGAGTACAATTGCCTTTGTAATGCGGTGGACTCGGTCGATTATTGTGACTTTATCTTCCCTTCTTACATTAAAAAAGATGACTTAACCATCGCGGTCTCGACTTCGGGTGCTTCTCCTGCTATGGCGAAGCATCTTAGACGTTTTTTACAAGAGGTTATTCCAGATGGTATCTCAGACTTTTTAAAAGAGATGAAAGCCTTACGGAGCAGTTTACCAAAAGGTAAAGAGCGCATGAAAATGTTAGACAAAAAAGCGGAAGAGTATGTCAACAGTTGGCGTACAAAATCATAAAATAAAAAGGGTGTATTAATGAAATCTAAAAAATGGTTATTTGTCGCGATTATCTTCGCAGCAATGGTAATGGGCTTTCTCTCGATGAAACGTGCCTTACCTGAACAACAAAATGAGCGCATGGCGAAAGAGATTAAGCTATACAGTCCCTATACATTTGAAAAGCGTATCGGTGGCTTGACTATCGTAGACAAACGCGATGGACGTAAAGAGAAGCCAAGTGCTGCTGAGGTCTACCTACGCATGGACGAACTCAACAAAGAGTGGGGCGCAAAACACTTAAGAGTAGAAAACAGCGACCTTATCATTATGGGTTACAACAACCAGACGGTTGTGAAGGTCTTTATACAAAACCAAGATGAGCGCGATTACTTACATCACTTCTACGGTCTTTGATTGACTGTTAGAATGAGAGGTGTTGTTCTGATGAAATAGATTGGAATGATCCATTACCAGACCCTTCTCTTCCAGTTGTTCATATTTGAATGGGTTATAAGTAAAGTTCAAAAAGCTTATATTTGATTCTATTCGCTTTATACATAATTGAGCACATATTCAAGGCCTCATGCATTGATATGGTCTTTATAGCTAAAGTGCCGTTCGCCATTTTTTATAATCCATCTGGCATTAATATAACAAACGGATTGTTAAAAACCCCACAACTCCAATAGGTCATATTTTAAGCGTACTTTTATCATTGATAAACAACTTGTTTTCCAATGAATTCTATTATGTGACATATCATGCTATATACTCTTTAATTTCCTTATGTAGGGATACTCTTACAGTTTTTTTGTTTTTATTTAAGTTATAATTTGACTATGTTTTATTTGGAAAAAAGAGTCATCGTTGTTAAACGTTTTATGCTTCTTATAGCGGTACTTTTATTTGCCTTTGGTAGTTGGCGAGTACAGTCACAAAGTAATGAACTACAAGGTGTCTTAGATCTTTCCTCTTCTGCGATAGCATTGTTAACGGCAACATTATTACATTATTTTCCCCATTTATATAATTCTATTTCCAAAGGTGTATTACTTTTATCATTAATTTTTGTAGTCATGACAACAGTAAATCTCTCCGTTTTTAAGAGTTCAATTTTATGGGCTGAGTCATTTGTATTATTGACCTTTTTATTACGTTCGAGTAAAGAGGGTTGGATTTGGCTCTTTGTAACACTTGTAAGTCTTACAGTTGTAAATATCTATTATCCTTTACATTATCAGTCCACAGATGTATATTCTTTTCTAGTTAATATTATTTTTGTCAGTTTATTGGTCACTTGGTATGAACAGGTTTATGAAGAAAAACTTCACAAGGCTGATGAGCTTAATACACAGCTTGACAATATGATTATAGAACGTACAAAAGCATTAAACGACGCGAAAGAGGATGCAACAAAAGCCCAATACATAGCAGAAGAAGCATCTCGAGCAAAAAGTACATTTTTAGCAAATATGTCTCATGAGATAAGAACACCATTAAATGCTATTAATGGCTTTATTTCTCTGCTGCAAACAGATGAGCAAGATAAAAACAAGTTAAAACAACTTTCAATTATTCAAGAAGCATCTACTATTTTGACTGAGTTGATAAGTGATATCTTAGATCTAAGCAAAATTGAGAGTGGTCAAATTGAACTTAACTTATCTGACTTTGAACCCAACAAGTTTTTTATTTCTATTATTGAATTATATCAAGCTAAAGCAGCAGAAAAAAATATTAATATAACCTATTCATGCAGTGAAAACAGCAAAAATATCCCAGCGTTGAACTCTGATGCGTTACGTATTAGGCAGGTCTTAAATAATCTTCTTTCCAATGCTATTAAATTCACTCCTAATGAAGGAGATATATACGTTGAGATCAAATATACGGAAACGAACTTAGGAATTAAAGTTGTGGATAGTGGGATTGGCATTGATGAAGATAATTTAGAGCGTATTTTTAAACCCTTCAAACAGAGTGAAAAAAATACAGAAAATATCTATGGTGGAACAGGCCTTGGCCTGGCTATCTGTAAGCAAATCTCCAAACATCTTGGGGGCACATTATTGGTTAGCAGTCAGCCAGGAAAAGGTAGTACATTTGTCTTTAGTATACCGGTTAGCCTTGGTAAAGAGATAGTATCTACCAATGTATCCACAAATCGAGT
>JAJRVE010000092.1 GCA_024277445.1 Campylobacterales bacterium | reverse complement strand
TAGCTAGAATGGTACAAAAGACCCCTAAAATGGTCTGGAGTGAAGAGAAGTTAGCGTACATAGACAGTGCTCATCTCTACTGGTTGATCATAACAACGATCAACCTTGTGTTACAGATCGCTGTGCTTTTTGCACCGATGAAGATCTGGGCGCTCTATACAACGGTAGGGTGGTACCTACTTTTTGGTGGTGCTTTAGCGATGCAGATCATTTATGGAAAGGTTCGTGGTGTCAAGTAAACTTTTAAGTGCTTATATCTATGGATTGTTTATCTTTTTAATGGTCTGTGCTCTTTTTACAGCAGGTCCCTTTACCTTAATCTATTGGATCTTTGGTGGTGACCCTCGCTGGTCTTTTCAAGTGGTGGTACGTTTTTTCTGGAGACTTTTTTTAAAGATGTCGCCTGTTATCGGTAAAATTACTATCCATAAACCAGAAAACTTAAACACCTTGAAACCTGCCATCTATGTCTCTTCACATCAATCTTCGATTGATTTTGTGCTTTTAGGCAGTATCATTAAAGATTTTGCAACGATCTCCAACCACCCCATCAGTGATCTGCCAATCTTTATGAAGATACCGCGTCTTGTGGGTGTCTACTATATGGAAAAGCTTAATCCCAATGCGGCTATTACTGTTTTTAATCGTCTCACTAAAGCCTTAGAAAAAGGGACGAATGTCTTTATCTTTCCCGAGGGAACACGAAACTACTCTGAGACACTGTTGCAGTTTCAAAAAGGGGCTTTCAGGCTCTCGGTAGATAACCATGTACCGATCATCCCGGTTATCATTGATGGTACCGGGCGCATTGTCTCTAAGGGTTCCAACGTAACCAAGACGTCACAAGCGACAGATATAGATGTCACCTTTTTAGACCCTATCACTCCTCAAGAGGATGAGACAGTTCGATCTTTGATGAAACGGGTCAAAGAAGCGATGCAAATTGAAGTAACAAAGAACTTTTCATGAAAACACTTTTACTACTCTTAGTCGCTACATTAACACTTATGGCGGGTGCTTATGACTTTAAAGAGCGTCGTTATGTCTACAGTGTAGATAAGACGATGGAACTTGAGGGTAGCATTGCTTTTGATGACAAAGGGATGAAGATCGATTATGTTGAACCGGGTGTTCGTCATATCGTCTATGATGGTCTCTCTATGGACGTTGTGAACAATGAGGGCGAGGTCGTTCAGCATGTTGACTTGAATGAACAGCCTATGATGAAGGTCTATTTGGATTTTATCCATAAACTATATCGTGGTGATTATGAAGCGCTGAGTGAAAATTTTGTCATTAACAAAAGTAGTACAAAGGTGACACTAACGCCCATTGCTCCTATCGACAAGGTGATTAAGTCTGTGGTCGTCCAGCGCAGTGTCAAAGGCTTAGAGCAGATAAATACAAAGATGAGTAACGGTGATGAAATCACGCTTACAATTACCCAATAAACTTTACCTTTTCATCTACTTGAGTGTGATGCTCATTGCTGGGCTACTCTTTTCACCCTCACATTTTAGTACCAATATGCTCTCTATCTTCCCTCAAAACAGCTACACTCAACAGCTTGAGGAAGCCGGAAAACTTGAGTCGCTTAATCGTCTTATTATTATCTCTAAGGGGAATGACAAAGCCTCAAAAGAGCGTTTGGAGAAGATAGCTAAGCAGCTAAACTCTTTGGATGTCATAGATGAGCTCTATTTTAAAGTAGGTGATCTACACTCTCCTACTGCTAGGTATCTTCGTAAACATTATGCTGAACGTCTCGATATCAACACCTCACGAATGAGTTCGGCTTATGTTGAGAAGAGGTTGTGGAGTCTTTACAATGAGATGGTTAGCTCCTTTATGTTCAGCGGGCTTAACACCTCCGATCCGCTAGAGCTTTTTAGTGATCCGATGCAAACGAGTAAGGTAAAAAGTAAAAACGGCATCGCTCTTTTTCAAGATAAAGATTATATGTTAACGGCTACACTCAAGATCAAGGTCTCTGATGTGGAAGGTTCACAGAAGCTTTATGATGAAGTGCATAGCATCGTAGACAGTTATAGTGAAGATGTCATCGCTTTCGCACCGCACTTCTTTACCGCTGAGAACTCTGCTAAGATCAAAAGTGAAGTAAACCTCATTATCACCGCAACGATGATCTTGCTTCTGCTCTTTTATGCGTTTACCTTGCGCGATTACAAAGTACTGATCCTTACTTTTTTAGCACTAGGTTCATCCCTCTTTGTCGGTTTGTCGGCTGTGACCTACCTCTTTAAAGAGGTCTCCATCTTTACCCTTGCCTTTGGTTCAGGTATCGCGATGATGGCGGTGGATTACTTCTTTCACTACTATTTTCATGGCTATTATATCGCTAAAGAAAAAGAGCGTAAAAAGGTCTTTTACGCCTTTTTAACGACGGTGAGTGGTTTTGGAATCCTCTACTTTGCAGACTTTCCATTGATCCAACAACTGGCACTCTTTGGCATTGTGGCCTTAGCCTTTTCATACTTTCAATTTAGTTTTCTTTTTGCCTCGTGGACGTTTGAGCCTAAGGAGAACCGCATAAAATTAAAGGCACTTTCCAAAGGCTTTGTAGATGCTAAAGTTGTACTAGCACTCTCTCTAGGTTTGATCGGTTTTGCCTTGAGTCAACTGCATTTCAGCGGTGATTTGCGACAACTCGACTATCAAAATAAGAAACTCTTAGCACTTCAAGAAGAGATCAAGTCAGGCGCCTCAGATGAACGCGCTGTTTTAGTTTATGCTCCGACGATTGATGCGCTGTTACGCAAGATGGAGAGCATAGAGCAAGAAAACAGCTCTTTTCGTTCACTCGCAAAAATGAACCGATCAAAAGAGAATTTTAAAAACTATTTACAGCAAATTAAAGAGATAGACTTTCCTTTATTAAAAACTACTCTAGAAACTGAGGCGACCAAGATAGGTTTTAGACAAGGTACGTTTAAAAATGCTTATAGCTTTGTCGATAACCTTACTTACAGCGAACCTGATCTCAAGATCGCTAAAGCCTTAGGCTATGAGACCATACATCTTGATGATGGACGCTGGATGAGTCTTGCCTTTGTGGATGCTAAAGAGAGTGCGTTACTACCATACGACAATGACCTTGTACTTCTAGAAGCCTCAACCCTCTTGCAAAAAGGGGTAGAAGATGTGCTTGATCAGTTGATCATTATCGCCGGACTTACCTTTGGCTTTATCTCTCTGTTGCTGATAGCACTACTAAGAAAACGTGCCCTAGTCGCCATGAACTACGTCCTTTTTCCACTAGGTGTCATCGCCACCACCTTAGCTCTTCTCGGTTCATTCTCCGTCATGCACCTCTTTGCCCTCATCATCGTCATGGTAGCAGGAATAGACTACGGCATCTATATGAGTGAGGCAGAAGCCGAGACAGACGAAGCGATCTACTACGCCATGCTCACCACCTTTGCAGGTTTTGGTATCTTCGTTTTCAGTCATATCGGTGCCTTACATCACATCGGTCTGGTCATCGCACTGGGCATCGCCTCAACGTTTGTGCTTCAGAGTGTTCAAAAACGCTTGTAGAATAACAAGTAGTAGCGCTTCTATACCTCTCTATAAGCCATCTTGTACTATAAATATTAGACTTAAACAATAAAGTAGTAAGTATGAATATTATTCACATAGATAATGCCGGGATTAGAAACGATGCGAGCATGGAGTCGATACAGCTTAAACAAGAGATCTTGGCAAGCAGTGAAGCGACGTTTAGTGCGCATACGAAACCAGAACTTTTTGCTCTTTTACATAAGGCGATTG
>JAJRVE010000091.1 GCA_024277445.1 Campylobacterales bacterium | reverse complement strand
TCTTTCGCTAACTCATCACTGTGTTTGATATCACTTTTTATCTGCGAAGCGATAAGATGAAAACTTTTTAGCGTTGCATCGGTTGCAAGTTGTTTACTAAAGTAGTATTGAAGTCCTGTAAAGAGTGCTGTCACGAGTGTAATTAAGATAAAGGTATAGGTAAAGATATGAACACGAATGGTTACTTTAGGCATAGATAACCTTGATTGAAAAGATTATCTATTGTAGCATATTTGTAAAAAAGAAGGAGAAAAAGTAGGAACCTAAGAAAGTAGGTTCAAACAGTTAGAGGCGTACAGCCTTAACACTTAGACATGCATCAAGTGTAGAAAGTTTTTCGATTGTTGCATCTTCAACATCAGAGTCAAGTAAGATAACAGCAAGTGCTTCACCTTTATTATTACGTCCCAAGCGGAAGTCTGAAATGTTAACGTCATCGTTAGCCAAAATCGTTCCAACCTGACCAATAACACCTTTAACATCAGTGTTTTTGAAGATGATCATGTTGCCTTTAAGGGCAACATCTACTTCAAAACCATCAATATCAACGATACGTTGAACATCATCTTCAAAGATCGTCGCAGAGATACTAAGTGCCTGCTTCTCTGTTGTCAACTTAACAGTGATAAGGTTTTTGTATGGAGAAGCTATTTTAGTCTCTTCAACTTCAACCTTAATCCCTTTCTCTTCAGCGATATAATCAGCATTAACGTAGTTGATGGTATCACCAGAGTTATTTGCCATCGCACCAACCGTAGCAAACGTTGCCAAAGACTCAAGGTACTCAGCGATCTCACCATCTCCACTTACCTTAATAGAGACGATAGGTGCTTTGTTGATCTGAGTCGCAAGGAAACCTAGTTTCTGCCCCATCTCTAAGAATGGCTTAACAAATGAAGGGATCTTAGACTCATCAATAGGCAGGTTAAATGCATTAGGGAATGCGATACCCTTTGCTGCTTCTGCTGCTTGTTGTGCTGCTTGTGTACCGATGTTGTACTGTGACTCAAAGGTGTTAGCACCAAGGTGTGGTGAAACAACGATGTTATCAAGCTCAAGTAATGGGTGGTCTGTTGCTGGTTCTTTAATGAAAACATCAATACCTGCAAAACGGATTTTACCTGATTTAAGACCATCATAAAGCGCGTCTTCATTGTAAAGACCACCGCGTGCACAGTTAATTAAAACTACGCCATCTTTCATCTTAGCGATCTCTGCTGTGTTGATGATGTCAAGTGTCTCTTGGTTTTTAGGGGTGTGGATCGTAATGATGTCACATGCTAAAATATCTTCAAAGTTCTCAGTGTACTCAACACCAAGGTCAGTCGCTTTAGAAGCGTTGATGTATGGATCAAAGGCAACAACGTCCATCTCAAAAGCTTTCGCACGAATACTGACACGACTACCAATATTACCAAAACCGATAACACCAAGTTTCTTGCCCTTAAGCTCGTAACCATACCACTTCTCACGCTTCCAGATACGCTGGTTTTTAAGGTGATCATGAGAGTATGGGAACATACGCATACAAGAGAGCATATGTGTCATCGTAAGCTCAACAGCAGCAATCGTGTTCGCTGTAGGCACGTTCATAACGATAATACCCTCTTTAGAACAGCCATCAATGTCTACGTTGTCAACACCAACACCCGCGCGAACGATCGCTTTCATCTGCTTAGCTGCTGCGATGAATTTTTCATCTACGTCTGTTGAACTACGCGTGATTGCTACGTCTGCATCAGCGATAACATCTAAAAGAGCGGTCTTGTCAATGTCTGCTGCAAAAACATAATCGATCTGTGGATCGTCTTGAAGCATTTTAAGACCTGCTTCATGGATGTGGTCACATACTACAACTTTATACTGTTCCATAGTCTCTGTCCTGTAAAAATAATTTTAATTTTGATTTCAATGTATCTGAGAATACACTCAAAACAAGATTGGAAGTGTTGAAAAATGAAAGAGTAGCCTAAAAGGCTACGACTTACATTAGTTAAGCAAGGGAGTTGCTTATTTAAGTTTACCTTTAATTAGGTCACCTAAAGTATTACCAGTGTCTTCACTGTTTAAGTCAGCAATGATCTTAGCATCGTTTACACGAGAAAGTTGCTTAACAGAAAGACGGATACGGTCACGTTGTGTATCGATAACAGCGATTACTGCTTCGATCTCTTGACCGATCTCAAGCTCTTCTTTTACAAGTGGCTCAAGGTCTTCGTCACGGATAAGTGCATCAACGCCATCTTCAAGTGAAACGAATACACCGAAGTCTTTAACGTCACGGATCTTACCAGTGATGATTTCGTTACGGCTATGGTTTGTAGCAAACTTGTCAATTGGGCTATCCTGAAGACATTTATGGTTAAGAGAAATCTTCTGATCATCACGGTTAATACGTGCGATCTTAACTTCAACTTCGTCACCTTTTTTGAACATATCTTTTGCTTTAGTACCTTTTTCCCAAGATGTATCTTGGTTATGAAGAAGACCTTCAACACCATCAATCTTAACAAATGCACCAAAGTCAGTAAGAGAAGTAACAACACCAGTAGTGATCTCACCCTCTTTACGCTTCTTAACAAACTCATCAAATGGTTTTGGCATAAGACGCTTAAGTGAAACACGAAGCTTATGTGTATCAGAGTTGATCTCAATAACTTCAACATCAATCTCTTCGCCTACTGTTAGATAGTCGTTAGGATTTTTGATGTTTTTGTTCCAAGTGATCTCAGAGATATGTAAGAAACCTTCGATGTCATTACCAAGGTCAACAAATACCCCGTAAGACTCGATGTTACTTACTGTAACGGTGATGGTATCACCTTCGTCTAGCTCAGACTCGACTTCAGCCCAAGGATCTTCCATACATGCTTTGATAGAAAGTGAAAGATGACGCTTGTCTTTGTCATAAGAGATAGCCTTAACGGTCACAACGTCACCCTCAGAGTAAAGCTTAGACGGGTTAACAGGACCCTTATAAGAGATCTCATTGTAGTGAACAAGACCGTCAACACCACCAACATCAACGAACATACCATAAGAAGTAATCTTCTTGATAGTTCCTTCTACTAGTGTGTCTTCTGCCATTAGTGCATCAATGATCTCTTTTTTCTTCTTGCGCTCTTCGTTGAAAAGTTTACGACGAGATACAACGATAGAAGTATCTTCTGGATCAAGTTTAATGATCTGTGCTTTAACCTTACGGCCAACAACATCGTCACTATCTTTGAACGCTGCAAGTGAACGTGGCATAAAGAACTTAACCGAATCCATCTCAATAACATAACCACCACGGTTTTTGTTAGTAATGATACCTTCGATTACGATGTTCTCATAGTCATCTTTGTTAGCATTGATAAACTCAAGAGTTTTTGCTTGTTCTAGTACTTTTTTATGAGAGATCTTAGGACGCTCATTGTAGTAACCAGTTACCATAACAGTGATGCTATCACCAACTTTGTGAGTTAATTCACCGTCTTCACCACGGATCTCATCTAAAGGAAGGATTCCCTCTAACTTCTCACCAACACCAACTAGTGCGCGCTCATCTTCGATTTGCAATTCAACAATTTCGCCTTCAACAATACGATTTGAAGACTCTTGAGCCTTCTCAGTCGCTTCAAACATTGCCGCAAAATTTTCTTCTTCTAAAAGCTCTTCAGCCATACAGTTTCCCTTGTAACGTAAATAAAATTTCGTAATTATAGCTAAGGGTTACTTAATGTTTAGAGCGTTATTCACTTGAAATGGTAAAATGATTTAGGTTTGTGGTGTATTATGGTTTTAATATTAACTTTTGATTTATTTCGTTTTATTATTTTGATAATTGTAATTTCTTCTTGCACTCTCATACTTTTTTGTACCGACAAAAAAGTAAGCAAAAAAGCTCTCGAAACGGCTTCGAGGTCGACACGCTGTCGACTTCCTTCGCTACGTTCACTTCACTGCTAAAAACTGAAAACTCCCGTTGGTCAAACAGTTCAGTTTTTTGAACGCAGTTACGTTCTCTTCGCTCTACTCTGTAGGAGTTTCGAAGAAAGAGCAAGCGGTGACGCATCTTTGAAAGTAAAAGCTACTCGCTTTTATCCCTGTTTAAAGTGCTCAGCAGTTGTTGTATCATTGTGTCGTAGCCGTTATTCGAAACAAGTTTACTGTTCCGAGAAACTGCTTGTACGACAATAGCAATTAGAACTTTAAAAGTGTATAGGCAGGAATGAGAGCGAACAGCTCTCACATTAATCAATGCGTCACCGCTTGAATCTCTCTCTAACATCTGCAGGGCTGAATGAAACGAATGTAGTTCCGTTAAGAAAACAGTTCTGTTTGAGCGAATAGCGAGTTAACCGTTTTTAGGAACGTAATGAGTGAAATGAAGGTAGTCGCGAGCTAGCGAAGCGTGACCAAAGGAAATCCCTTTAGGGAAAGCCGTTAGAGGCGCCTTTTT
>JAJRVE010000090.1 GCA_024277445.1 Campylobacterales bacterium | reverse complement strand
ATAGCGATGGCCATGTTTATAGACCGACCGCTGAAAGAGTTTCGTACTTACTCATGTATATCTGAGCTTCGATCTTACGCATTGTGTCAAGGGCTACTTGAACAACGATAAGGACGGCCGTACCACCGAAAAAGAAAGGAACACCCATACCCTTAATGATCATAAATGGCAGTGTAGCCACAAGACCAAGGTAAAGTGCACCTGTGATCGTCAAGCGAGATGCTGTTTCGTTCAAGAACTCCGCAGTCGAAGCTCCTGGACGAACACCTGGTATAAATCCACCTTGACGCTTTAGGTTGTCTGAGATATCTTTCGCATTAAAGACGATCGATGCGTAGAAGAACGCAAAGAAGATAACAAAGGCAAAGGTCAAGAAGTTAAGGAAATAACTATTTGGGTTTAACACATCTGCGATCGCTTGGATCGTTGGATTAGTACTACTTGAAAGTACTGTCATTGGGAACATTAAGATCGCCGATGCAAAGATAACTGGAATAACACCAGAAAGGTTTACCTTAATAGGAATGTAATTCATTACACGCTTATTTTGGTTTTGCATCATTGTCTTTTTCGCATACGTTACTGGTACACGACGCTCACCTAGTTCTACGTAGATGATAACGCCGACTGTCGCCAAGATCAGAGCAAGGATAGCGAGCACTGTTAAGAAGCTCATTGCACCCTCGTTGACCATAGAGATCGACTGACCAATAGCACTTGGGATTGCCGAAACAATACCAGCGAAGATGATCAAAGAGATACCGTTACCGATACCACTCTGTGTAATCTGTTCACCAATCCACATCAACAACATTGTTCCTGCAAGCATAGAGACTGCAGAAACAACAATAAATGTTGTGTGGTCTACAAGGATCGCACTTGAGCCATCAGGCCCCGTCAAACTCTGAAGACCAACGCTAACACCAATTGCTTGTACGATTGTAATCGCGATGGTTGCATAACGGATGATCTGCATATACTTCACCATTCCATCACGTTCTTTTTTCATCTGTCCTAAAGTAGGGAAGGTAGCTGCAAGCAGTTCCATGATGATCGAAGCGGTGATGTAAGGCATAATACCAAGTGAAATAATTGAGAGACGTTCAACTGCATTACCACTAAACATGTTCATAAGACCGAGCGCGTCAGATTGGTGGGAGTCGAAGAAAGAAGCGATTACCGCTGTATCAACACCGGGTACCGGCACGTATGCCAGTAGACGGTAGATAAAAAGAAAACCGATCGTTATTAAGATCTTGTTTACTAGTTGCTGGTTCATTATTTGCCAGTTGTAGTAACGTTTTCGTCTTTAATTTTAGAAGCAAGATCTTTCGCAGCAGCACCAACAAGCTTAACACGAGTTACTGATTTTGGAAGATTATATACTTCACGGATTGCTTCTACTGTAATCTCAGCAAGAGCAGCAACTTTCGGTGCTTTCTCTACATTGATTGACATTGGTTTTGACACACGTGAGAAGAAACCGATCTTTGGTAGACGTTTCGCGATAGGTGTTTGACCACCCTCAAAGTTACGCTTACGCTTGTAACCTGTACGAGACTTCTGACCTTTTTGACCACGGGTAGATGTTTTACCCATGCCTGAACCTTGACCACGGCCTACACGCTTACGAGCGTGAGTAGAACCTTCGGCAGGTGTTAAGTTTTCTAATGCCATTTTCTATCCTTTCATTCTTGCAAGTGCTTCAACAGTAGCACGTACAACAGTATTTGGATTGTTTGAGCCAATAGACTTCGTCAAGATATCTTGGATACCAGCAAGCTCAAGTACAGGACGTAGTGCGCCACCGGCGATAACACCTGTACCTTCTGATGCTGGAGCCATCCATACGTGACTAGCGTTAAATTTGTGCTCAATATCGTGTGCAATAGTAGTACCCTTGATCTTGATTGTTGTCAAGTTCTTGAATGCCTCATCTACTGCTTTACGAATAGCGTCTGGAACTTCTTTCGCTTTTCCAACACCATAACCTACGGTGCCATTTTTGTCACCGACAACGATTAGTGCTGTAAAACGGAAACGACGTCCACCTTTTACAACTTTTGTTACACGACCGATATTTACGATCGACTCTTCAAAGTCTTCTCTGTTAATAGTACTCATCATCAGCCCTTAAAACTTAATTTCGTTAGCACGAAGTGCGTCGCCGAAAGCAGCAACAACACCGTGGTATTGGTAACCATTACGGTCAAATACAACTTCAGTGATATTAGCAGCTTTAAGGTTTGCAGCAAATTGCTCAGCAAGCTTTACGACATCAGTTCTGTTTGCTTTAAGACCAGCGGCCTTAGAGTGAATTGAAGCTAATGTTGTAGCTGTATCGTCATTGATCGCTTGCGCAGAAAAATAACGGTTTGAACGGAACACAGATACGCGTGGAAGAGTCTCTGAACCAGAGATCTTTGCACGAATACGGCGCTTACGTTGGACGCGTTTGTTAGCTTTTGTTTTTAAAGTTTTTGCAGTCATCTCAACGCCCCTTATTTCTTAGCAGTTTTACCGGCTTTACGCACGATATGCTCTTCCATGTACTTAACACCTTTACCTTTGTAAGGCTCTGGTGGACGGAATGAACGGATCTCAGCAGCAGCTTGACCAACCATTTGGTTGTCAGTACCTTTGATCGTGATCACATTCTTCTCAACACTCATCTCAAGACCCTCTTTGATATCATAGTTGATATCGTGAGAGTGACCAAGTTGAAGGTTAAGTACCTTACCTTTAACAGCAGCACGATAACCAACACCGTTGATCTCTAGTTGCTTGCTAAAACCTACTGTCAAACCCTTAACGATGTTTGCAGAAAGTGCACGGTAAGTTCCCCAGAAAGCGCGATGCTCACGTGAGTCAGATACATTCTTAAACGTTAGTGTCTGGCCATCAAGCTCAACAATAACATTTCCCATAGTGTCTAGTGTACGTGTATCTTTACCTTTTACAAAAGTAATGATCGCGCCATCAACACTAACTTTGATCTCAGCTGGTACTTCAACAGGATTTTTTCCAATACGTGACATATTAACCCCTTACCAGATTGTGGCCATAACTTCACCACCGATACCAAGCTCGAAAGCTTTATCGTTAGGAAGAACGCCCTTAGATGTAGAAACGATAATCGTACCGTAACCATTTTTGAAACGTTTGATGTCAGATGCCGGCTTGTAAACACGACGACCTGGCTTAGAAACACGTTTCATTTCGTTGATCACAGTCTTACCGTTCTCATCATACTTCAACACTACGTTGATGCTTTTTTTAACGCCGTTTTCGATTACATTGAAAGACTCGATGTAACCTTTGTCAGCTAAAATTCCTACCATAGCTTCAACACTCTTAGAGTGAAGAAGTGTTGCAACGTCAAGACGACGCATTGCAGCATTACGGATACGAGTTAATGAATCTGAAATTAAATCATTTACCATTTATATATTCCTTTATTTGCTTTTAAACGCGTCCGGAAGTAATTCCGTCCACTACGCTAACGCTGAGTTTCCTTAGGCAGGAAGCCCACGCGCAGTTAACCGCGCTTAAATGTGCTTTTGTTAGGAGTTTCTAGTTGATTACCAACTAGACTTTCTAACACCTGGGATTAGACCTTCATTTGCCATCTTACGGAAGCAAATACGGCAGATGCCGAAGTCACGAAGTACAGAGTGTGGACGACCACAGATCTGACAACGAGTGTAAGCGCGAACCGCAAACTTAGGTGTGCGTTTCGCCTTAGCGATCATTGATTTTTTAGCCATTTGTGCGCTCCTTAGTGAACGGCATACCCATAGCAGTAAGAAGAGCTAAGCCCTCTTTATCGCTAGTAGTAGACGTTACAACAGTAATGTTCATACCATGAATTTGCATGATTGAATCATAATCAACTTCAGGGAAGATCAACTGCTCAGTAAGACCGAAGTTGTAGTTACCACGACCGTCGAAACCGTTACGTGGAACACCACGGAAGTCTTTCATACGAGGAAGTGCAATAGCAACTAGACGGTCAAGGAATTCGTACATTTTAGCACCACGAAGTGTTACACGAACACCTACTGGCATACCTTCACGAACCTTGAAACCTGCAACCGATTTGTTAGAAATAACAATCGATGCATGCTGACCAGCGATCGCTGAGATAGTGTCTTGGATGTTTTGGATAAGCTTGTTATCTTTCATCGCAAAACCTGTACCTACAGAGATGTTGATCTTTTCAATTTTTGGAATATCCATAACATTCTTAATGCCAAGCTCTTCTTGAAGCTGTGGCTTAAGTGCTAGGTATTTTTCTTTTAAACGTGCCATGAATTACGCCTCCACTTTACGAACATTAGAAGCATCAATAGGCATCTCTTTATTCATAAAGCCGCCTTTTGGATTCTCTTCTGTAGGTTTAACAGTCTTCTTGGCGATTTTACAACCCTCAACAAGAACCTGACCTTTTTTAGGAAATACTGCTAGAACCGCTGCCTTAGTGCCTTTATCGTCACCAGCCATGATCTCTACCATATCGCCTTTTTTGAAACTAAACTTTGCCATAATTAAACAACCTCCGGCGCTAGTGATACGATCTTCATGAAACCTGAATAACGTACTTCACGTGCTACAGGGCCAAAAATACGAGTACCAATAGGCTCTTTTTTAGCGTCAAGAATAACAGCAGCGTTGTCGTCAAAACGGATCAATGAACCATTTTCACGTTGTACTTCTTTTTTAGTACGTACAACAACGGCCTTGATTACTTGACCTTTTTTAACTTTTCCAGTTGGAATCGCTTTCTTTACAGAAGCTACGATTACGTCACCAACAGATGCATAACGACGCTTAGAGCCGCCAAGAACCTTGATACACATAATCTCTTTAGCACCTGTGTTATCAGCTACTTTTAAACGAGTAAAACCTTGGATCATACTAAGCTCCTACTACTGTTTTAAGTCTGAAAGACTTGGTCTTAGAAAGTGGACGACACTCAACAGCGATAACTTGGTCACCAACTTTAAGAGTATTGTTCTCATCATGGATAAGATACTTTTTAAAACGCTTAACAACTTTGTGGTAACGCGGGTGCATAACACGACGCTCAACCAACATAGAAGCTGTTTTGTCTCCAGAGATTTTGACTACTACGCCTTGAATTTCACGTTGACTCATAGTGCTCTCCCTACTTCGCTGCTGCTAGAGCAGTGTTAATACGAGCAATATCTTTTTTAACAACGCGAAGTTCGCTAGTGTTAGTCAATTGCATCATCTTTTGTTTGATCTTAAGAGTGAAAAGCTCAGTTTTCTTCTCTTTGATCATCGCATTTAATTCCGTTGCGTTTTTACTTGCTAAATCAGAATAGTTCATTGTTCATCTCCGCAGTAATGATTTTACATTTGAATGGAAGCTTGTGGATCGCAAGAGTTAATGCTTCGCGAGCAATCTCTTCTGGAACACCGCCCATTTCAAAAATAATACGACCTGGCTTAATATTCATAACCCACTGATCAACTGGACCTTTACCCTTACCCATACGAGTTTCAAGAGGCTTGGCAGTTAGTGGCTTAGCTGGAAACACACGAATCCAGATCTTACCTTGACGTTTAATGTGACGCGTTGCTGTAATACGAGCCGCTTCAATCTGACGAGAGTTGATACGACCAGCTTCTACCGCTTTAAACGCGATGTCACCAAATGCTAACTTGTAACCAGAACGAGCGTAACCACGGTTACGTCCCTTCATTACCTTACGGTATTTAGTTCTTTTAGGCATTAACATGATTAATCAGCCTTTCTAGCACGAGGACGACGCTCACGCTTTTCAGTTTTTTCTTCAACTTCTGCTGGAACACCTTTAGTAAGTACTTCACCTTTGAAGATCCATACTTTAATACCGATGATTCCGTAAGTAGTCTGCGCTTCAGCAAAACCGTAATCGATTTTTGCACGAAGTGTATGAAGAGGAACACGTCCCTCTAGGTACCACTCAGTACGTGCCATTTCAGCACCACCAAGACGACCTGCTACAGCGATTTTAATTCCCTTCGCGCCAGAACGTTGTGCATTTTGCATAACTTTCTTCATAGCACGACGGAACGCAATACGACGCTCAAGTTGAGTCGCTACGTTTTCTGCAACAAGTTGTGCAGAAGTGTTAGCTTTTTTCTCTTCTTTGATGTTAACAGCGATACTTTTACCGATAAGCTTCTGAAGATTAGTCTTCAACTTCTCGATGTCAGCACCTTTTTTACCAATGATGATACCAGGACGTGCAGCTACGATAGTAACACGTAGACGCTTCGCAGTACGCTCAATGATGATGTTAGCAACACCAGCATAGTAAAGTTCTTTCTTTAAGAAAGTACGGATTTTGTAATCTTCACCAAGGTTAGCCGCAGCTGTGTCAAACGATGGATACCAACGAGATTCCCAGTTACGGTTGATGCCTAGACGAAGACCAATAGGATTAACTTTATGACCCATTTTATTTGCCCTCTACTTCTACTAAGATGTGTGCTGTTGGTTTACGAATACCTGAGGCCATACCACGAGCACGTGGACGGAAACGCTTAAGTACTGGACCGTTGTCAACACGACAAGATGAAACAACACAATCTTCAGCTTCAAGACCGCTATTAGCTACTGCAGATGCAAGTACCTTATAGATGATCTTCGCCGCTTTGTTTGGTGTAAACTCTAAAGCAGCTAGTGCCTCTTCAGCGTTCATACCTTGAATTTCACGTGCAACAAGACGAGATTTGATCGGTGATACACGAATAAATTTTAATAGTGCTCTTGCCATGATTAAACCTTCTTCTGTACAGAGCCCTTATGGCCCTTAAATGTACGTGTTGGTGAAAATTCGCCTAGTTTGTAACCAATGTGGTTCTCTGTAATATATACAGGGATGAATTGGCGACCGTTATGAACATTAAGTGTCAAACCGATCATTTCTGGAAGTACCATTGAACGACGTGACCACGTTTTGATTGGTTTCTTATTACCTTCTTCTTTGGCTTTAAGAACTTTCTTCATCAAGTGATCGTCTACGAATGGACCTTTTTTTACTGAACGAGCCATAATTAACCTACCCTTTTAGCATTTGGTTTACGACGTGTAATAATCAATCTATCAGAAGATTTCTTACGACGAGTCTTAGCACCCTTAGTCGGTTTACCCCATGGAGTAACCGGGTGACGACCTGAGTTTGTTTTACCTTCACCACCACCGTGTGGGTGATCGATAGGGTTCATCGCAGAACCACGAGTCTGAGGACGGATACCACGGTGACGTGAACGACCTGCTTTTGCCCATACGATGTTAGAAAATTCTTCGTTTCCAACAGTACCAACAGTTGCAAGACACTCGCCAAGGATAAGGCGCATCTCATAAGATGGAAGACGTACAGATACGTACTTACCATCACGACCCATGATCTGAGCAGAGTTACCAGCAGAACGAACAAGTTGTCCACCCTTACCTGGCTTAAGCTCAAGATTGTGGATGATTGTACCCACTGGGATGTTCTTCAACTTCATAGTGTTACCAGGCTTGATGTCAAGACCAGCAGCAGAAGATTGAACAGTATCGCCTACTTTAAGACCGATAGGTTGAAGGATATAACGCTTCTCACCATCAGCATAAGTAACAAGACAGATACGACAGTTACGGTACGGATCGTACTCAACTGTGCTTACTGTACCAGGGATGTCAAACTTGTTACGCTTGAAGTCGATGATACGGTAGATCTTTTTAGCACCCGCTTGCTTGTGACGTGAAGTGATACGACCATTGTTGTTACGACCAGCAGTTGTTGGAAGCTTCTTCAATAGTGAACGTACACTTGGCTTTGCAGTAATGTCACTGCTATCAATGTTTGTATAGAAACGACGACTTGGAGTTATCGGTCTGTATGTTTTCATTGCCATCTTATACCGCCAAACTTTCGATCTGTGCACCTTCTGGTAATGTCACATAAAACTTTTTAAAGTTGTTCTGCTTACCAGTTACACCACGAAATTTTTTAATTTTTCCCGCTTGGTTAAGAGAGTTGATACGTGTTGGAACGATACCAAAGTACTCACGGAAGATCTCTTTAAGACCTGTCTTAGTTACACGAGGAGATGTTTGTACAACGACAACACCAGACTCTTGAAGAGCAAGAGTTTTCTCTGTATACAAGATAGACTTGATATCTGTAATATCTGCCATTACTTAGTTCCTCCTACGATTTGTTCCCAAACAGCTTTCTCGATCACAACTGAACGATATGTTGCTGCAAGGAATGCGTTAAGCTCATTACCTTCTACTAGGTAACAAGTTTGAAGATTACGAAATGCCATGAACGTCTTCTCGTCAATGATCTCTTTTACAAAAAGAGCGTCACGTACGTTAAGTGCGTTAAAGATTGCATTTGCATCTTTTGTTTTACCAGAAGCAACTTCGATGCTGTCAACGATAAACAGTTGTCCAGCTTCAGAAAGCTCATTAAGTGCGAACTCGAGAGCTACACGCTTTTGCTTCTTGTTTACTTTAAGATCATAGTTACGGTTCGATTTTGGACCGAAAACTTGACCACCGCCAACCCATACAGGAGAACGAGTAGAACCGGCACGAGCACCACCACGACCCTTTTGAGCCCATGGTTTCTTACCACCACCGCTTACTTCAGCACGAGTCTTAGTAGATGCAGTGTTAGCACGAATGCCTGCCTGGTACGACTTAACGTATAGGTAAAGGTTGTGTGGGTTGATACCCGAAAAGCTCTCTGGAAGCGCTAGCTCAGAGTCTTTTTCAAATTTGTTGTTAAGAACTATTGCGCTCATTATTTAACTACCTTTAAACGACCTAATGTACCGTTTGGTCCAGAAACTGCACCTTTAACAACGATAACACCGTTTTCTGCATCGAAAGATACAATCTCATTTTTCACAGTATTTAAAGTGTTACCGTGCTGTCCTGACATCTTACGACCCTTCTGAACACGACCTGGCCACTCAGCATTACCGATAGATCCACCAGTACGGTGAAAACGGTGTCCGTGTGAACCTGGACCACCACCGAAGTTCCAACGTTTTACAACACCTGTGAAACCACGACCTTTAGTGTTGAAAGAAGTCTTAACTACTTTACACTCAGCTAAAGGAGCAAGATCAATATCACCTGCTTCAGTGTTAGCAACAGTCATTGTTGCGAAACGGTTGAACTCAGCTGAAAGACTATATTTCTTTTGCTGACCTTCGACTGCTTTGTTTGACTTTTTACCATCGTTATAAGCAACGATTGCAACGCCATCATTTACTTCACAAACTTTCATCTCTTTCACTTTAAGAAGTGTAACAGGTACAGCAGGGACAGTAATTGTACGGCTCATACCGATTTTTTCAACAATATATTCCATCATTTATCCTTACTTGTCCATTGAACGTACTTCTACGTCCACTTCTGGTGCAAGATCTAATTTCATAAGTGAATCAACTGTCTCTGGCGTAGCAGAAACGATGTCGATTAAACGGGCATGCATACGGATCTCAAACTGCTCACGTGCGTCTTTGTTGACGTGTACAGACTTAAGAACTGTATATTTGCGGATCTTAGTTGGCAAAGGGATTGGTCCACGGATTTCCGCGCCTGTTCTCTTTACCGCTTCAACGATAGATGCTACTGAACGATCGAGTACACGATGATCGTAAGCTCTAAGTTTCAAACGAATTTTTTCCATAATATTTCCTCATAAAGAACTCGTCAGATCTAACCTGACTATTTGTAGAGAGCGGGATTGTACCGAAATAGGGACAATAGTTCAATACTTTAGGGGGTATTTTAAGTAATTCCTTATTTTTTATTTCCTTTTAATAAGGAAGTGATAAAATTTGCTACATGGATTAGGTAGTTTAATTTACTTATTTTGTTAGGTTTTTTAAGTTGCACTTCTGAAGTTGTAAACTTGTAAAGTCAGAGTAGCGTCATTCCTGCGAAGGCAGGGATCCACGAGTTCTTTACATGAATACTGTTACTTTTTCTCTTAAGTTAAAGTTCTTTGACTATTTAACTTCTCTAATTACTTCATATCAATAGTATTCAACTTTTTCTCTCTGCTCGCACAGAGAGCAAACCTTGAGGAAAAAGAGAGAGTGCGAACGCGGTCACAATAACAACCAGATGTATCCGATACTCTGAGGCAGGCAAGGCAGTTGACTGTTTTAACTGTACCCAGAAGGTTGCGATAGCGAAGTCGAGTCCTAATTTACTTGAAGGTTGGTTTTTTCTTTCTCATGTTCTTTCGACTCTAGCATTATCTATGTTTTGATAGTTTGAATTGGGATGAAAGCGAATAGCTTTCACATTAAAAAGATGAGTCACCGCTTGGCTCTTCCTTCGCAACACCTGCAAAGCTGACTGTAAAGAGTGGAGTTCCGTTAAAAAAACTGAACTGTTTGACCATCGGGAGTTTTCAGTTTTTAGGAACGCAACGACTGAAAGGAAGGTACTCGATAGCTATCGAGCTTGAAGCCGTTGCGAGCGACTTTTCTGTTTCTCTTTTGGTCGAGTCCAAAAGAGAAAGGAAGGCAAGACAAAGATCTAGTCATCAAGCACCTCGAACAAAGACTAAAATAAATTAAGAATATATAACGGAGAAAACATGGAAATCCTACTAGAAGAGTTTTACAAACAAGACCTACACTCAGCCAACTACACCGAACGCAGATACCAACTCGAAGAGGGCATCTCCTATCAACTCACCGGCATCACCCTAAGCGGAAAAACCTCCATCATCAAAAACACTCTCTTACAACACAAAAAAAGCCACTACCTCTATATAGACTGGAGTGATCTGCGCATCGACATCGAAGCACTGAACACCACCCTCTATCGCTTCTGCAACCAAAACGACATCGTCATCTTAGCCCTAGACAACTATAAACCCACCATCCAACTCCCCAAAGTAAAACAACTCATCATCGCCAGCGAGCAGTACCACCCCTACGACGGACTCACCCACTTAACCATCTACCCACTAAACTACGAAGGTTTCCTCGCCT
>JAJRVE010000089.1 GCA_024277445.1 Campylobacterales bacterium | reverse complement strand
TCTCTCTAATAATTCCTTCTAACATAGTTAGATCCTTTAAATAAAATGAGCCGGATTATACTGAAAAGTTTATAAATAGATACTTAGGAAAGGGAAACGAAGTGACATAGTTCATTTTAGGTACCTCTGAGAGTGCTAAAAAGTTGTGTCTCGTAGATTCCTGCCTTCGCAGGAATGACGTGATTGGAACTTTCTAGAAAGTTCCAAGCGACAGCGAAGCGCATCGCCAAAAGTAACTCTCCAAGTAAAAGTTTCAGATGTAGTGTGAGTTCAAGCTCTCCAGCAGAGGGACATGACTTCTATTTTTTAGCAAAGCGTTAAGAAAAATGGACGCCGTGTACCACTCCACTGCAACAACCACAAAAATCTAACACTAGCTCATTGCAATCAGTACTAGTCTTTTTTGATTTGGAAAATATCATCTTCGTCGAACGAACTCGTATCCGCCGCTTTCTGACCACTCTGTATCTTACCACCCATACCCTGCATCTTCAGTTTCAGGTCTGATGGTGAGGTCGCATAACTAAAGGCTTGTTCCGTCGAAATGATCTTGTCATTCCACAGTTCTAAAATGTGCTGATCAAAACTCTGAGAACCGTAGATCTCACGTCCCTCTTCAATCGCGTCACGGATCTCAACATCACGACTCTCTAAGATAAGTTGTGCGATGTAAGGTGTTTTTACCATCACTTCAAGTGCCGCAACACGCTTTTCATCAATCGTTGGAACAAGACGCTGAGAGATAACTCCCTGTAATACTGACGCTAGTGAAAGACGAATACGTGGCTGCTCTTCTGTTGGAAAACTTGAAACAATACGGTTAATCGTCTCTTTCGCATCGAGTGTGTGCAGTGTTGAAAAAACCAAGTGACCTGAGTCTGACGCATGAAGTGCTGTCTCGATCGTCTCACGGTCACGCATCTCACCTACCAAAATGATATCTGGATCTTCACGAAGTGCCGCTCTTAGTGCATTACCAAAGCTATAAGTATCTTGACCAACACTACGCTGATTTACAACACACTTTCTATCTTTATGCACAAACTCAATCGGGTCTTCTACCGTGATGATATGCTTACGCTTATTCCAGTTGATTTCATTGATCATAGCCGCCAAAGTCGTTGATTTACCTGAACCAGTTACACCCGTCACCAGGATCATACCACGCTCTAGTTGTGTAAACTTTTTCAAAATAGACGGAAGTCCAAGTTCCTCAAGGGAAAGGATCTTAACCGGAATCACACGGAAAACTGCCGAAACACCTTCCATCTGAAAAAAGATGTTGACACGAAAACGGGTGTGTTCATCATATGGATAGACCAAGTCAAGCTCTTTCTTCTCAACAAACTCAGGAAAACGCGTACGTAAAAGTTCCTTAGCAAAAGTCAGTGCATCTTCTTTGGAAAGAATGTCACCTGAAAGTGGCACGATGTCACCTTGTATACGTGCACGAACAACCGCATTTGCCTTGATATGAAGGTCAGAACCCTTGGTGTCGATCATACGTTTCAAGTAACCACGAATCTTATCTAAGGTCTCAAACGTCAACGCACTAATATCTACTTCTATTGCACTATTTACAGCCATAACTACTCCAATTCACTTAATATTTCACGAAAGGCTTCTTTAAAAGCCTCCAAACCATCTGCTATCTGCTTATGCACAACCGCATCAAAATCAATACCTGCTGCTTTGATCTTCTCAAAATGTGCATTAATGATCTGCTCATTTAACGGTAACTTCACTGTTTTGTCACCCCCTTTTACAAAGGCAGCAATGGTCTCGATGGGCGCTGTATTTACCGAATGCGCCGCAAGTAGCTCATCAATATAATACGATGGACGCAGTTCATCACCCTTAACACCCGTAGATGCAAAAAGTGTACGACAACGCGTAACCCCTTTTGCTTCAATAGCATTGTAGATAGCGGCAGCATTATAGTTACCTGCTAGTGCCGGTGCCACGCCTTTTGCTACTAGTTCAGCATCTATTGCACGGTCAATACGACTCACAAAAACACTAATTACCGTGTCAACTACTGTATCACTCTCTTTTTGTCCTGATTCAAAGGCATTGGCACAGGCGAGTGCTTGTACTTTTGAGAAGATCAATGTTGCATTAACCGCGATACCATCCGCCACTAAAGCCTTCATCGCTACATAACCAGCCTCAGTTGCTGGTACTTTGATCATGACATTGGGACGTCCTATACTTTGGTGAAGACGACGTCCCTCTTCTATGGTACCCTCTGCATCATCACATAACATCGGGTCTACTTCGATGCTGACATAACCATCATCACCTGCGTCATAGAGTGGGCGCAAGATGTCCGCAGCTTTTTGGATGTCAAAGATGGCTACTGCTTCGTATTTTGACTTAGCATCTAAAGCACTTAACTCCGCCAACTGCTCTTTATAAGCAGGAGAAGTCAAGATCGCATTTTTAAAGATCGCAGGGTTTGAAGTCGCCCCGTTAATAATCCCTTTTTCGATCAGCTCTTTGAACTCATTGTCCAAATAGTCTCGTTCAATAAAGTCTGCCCACAAAGCAAACTTCGCTTCTTTTAAGTACATAGTCGTCCTAATAAAATAGTATATTTGTAATTATTATAACTCAAAGATGTTAGATAGCTATTAAGTATATCTCGGAGTACGTTGTAAAAGCTTTTTTAGCCACGAATTACGCGAATTTACACAGAAATATCATTGGGCTTTAAAGCGTAATAAGATCTGTCCACCTGAGCGAAGATCTAAAGTATCACCCTCTATGTTGTACTCTGTTACACTAGAAAGATACTTCATATACTTATGTTCCAAGTCAAGTTCAGGACAGGCCATCATAGTCGAAAATCCAGCAAATAACGTCAATTTATTATCCTCTAGCTTATACCCTCCACCCACACCATTACACCCACCATGACCACTATAATGACCATCATTAAAGGTGATGGAAGCTTTAGTAGGAACTGCCATACGGGTCAGACCAAAACTGACAAGCTTCCATGTTGTACCTTCAAATGCTTTTGCTTGTTGTACTTTTTGTGTTTGAGGGGTAGGTGTTGTGCTTTGACAACCTATCAATATAAGTGCAAAAAGAACGATTGAACTTAAAAGTTTTGACATGTTAGACCTTTTTATTATTGACCTTTTGAAAGACTATAGCCGCATTCGTTCCACCAAAACCAAAATTACAACTCAAAACACAGTTGACCTCTGTTTTAATTGTGCTGTTTTTAACAAGGTTGAGCTCTTCCATCTCTACCTCACTCTCACGATAGTTGATAACAGGGGGCAAAATATTTGCTTGCATTGCCATTATGGAGACAACGGCCTCTATCGCACCAGCAGCGCCAAGTGTATGCCCCACTTGCCCTTTGATGGAACTCACATAAGGTTTCATCTTGCCAAAAACTGTCGCAATCGCTTTCGCTTCTCTGATATCATTGTAATAGGTGCTCGTACCGTGTGCATTAATATAATCAATGGTCGGTTCACCTGCCATCTCAAACGCATCTTGCATCGCAGCAATAGCACCACGTGACTCAGGTTGTGGGGTAGAGATGTGGTAAGCATCCGCACTCTCACCAAAACCAATGATCTCAGCATAGATCTTAGCCCCACGCTTTTGAGCATGTTCAAGTGTCTCAAGAACAAGCGCCCCCGCGCCCTCACCCATCACAAAACCACTGCGATCTTTATCAAAGGGGCGTACTGCCTCTTTAGGCGTATCATTATGGTCTTTACAGAGTGCGCCCATCGCACCAAAACCACCCATAGCAAGTGGCGTTATACCTGCCTCTGCTCCGACGACGAGCATTCCTTCACCTTTAGAAAACTGCAGTGTCTTATAGGCTTCGATGATAGCGTGTGTTCCGGCAGCACAGGCCGTGTTTTCACTCAGGTTTGGACCACGCAGGTCAAACTTCATCGAGACCTGTCCTGCCAACATGTTAGGCATATAAGAGGGGATCAAAAAAGGAGAGATATGCGAAAGTTTGGAGCTGTTTTTGATGTCGGCTGCTTCCTCAACCGAACCAATACCAACCAAACAATTTGCACTAACAACGCCAAAACGTGTCGTATCCACTTCGTCTAAGTTAGCATCTTCAAACGCCTCTTTAGCCGCATGGAGTCCAAGTTGGATAAAACGGTCCGCTTTTTTCTGCTCGCGTTTTTTCATCACTGATGAAGCATCAAAGTCTTTGACCTCAGCCGCGATCTTACACTCAAGCTCACGCGTGTCGCAAAGGGTAATGGTGTCGATACCACTCTTCCCTGCAACAATAGCTTCAAACGACTCTTTGGTATCTCCCAAAGCATTGATCATCCCAAGCCCCGTCACTACAATACGTTTCATTTGTAACAC
>JAJRVE010000088.1 GCA_024277445.1 Campylobacterales bacterium | reverse complement strand
TGGCTTCACCGACTGAGAGACCACCGATGGCAAAACCATCATAATCTAAGCGACAAAGCTCTGTTGCTGACTTAGTGCGAAAGGCCTTGTCGGTTCCACCTTGGATGATGGCAAAAATATTTTGATCAACACCCACCCCCTCTTGCTGCTTTTGACGAAAGTAGTCAATGGACTCCTCTGCCCACTGCGTTGTACGCTCTATGGAGAGTTTAATGCGCTCTTGTGTAGCTGGTAGGGCAACAAGGTCATCTAGGATCATCATGATGTCGGAGCCAAGGTTATGCTGTATATCAATGACTTTTGTCGGTGTAAAGTAGTGTTTAGAACCATCGATGTGGCTTCTAAACTCGATCCCGTTTGCATCGGCTTTAGAGATATCACTTAGACTAAAGGCTTGAAAACCACCACTGTCGGTTAAAAAACTTTTAGGAAAAGTACTAAACTTATGCAGTTTACCCATCTTAGCCACAGTTTTATCACCAGGACGCAGGTACATGTGGTAGGTGTTCGCTAGGATGATCTCGGCACCAAGTAGGTCGTGCATGTCCGCCATGTCGAGTGCTTTGACGGAACCGAGTGTGCCAACGGGCATGAAAACGGGTGTTGTAATGGTTTAATGAGCTGTTTTGATGGTACAAGCGCGTGCTTTACCACTTTGTGCTTCTAAAGTGAATTCCATAGGACTCCATGATGTAAGGGCACCTCTAAAAAACCTAGTTATCCTCAGCACTAGAGAGGAGTTCACAATCAAGGCGACTTTTTGCAGTCCTAGCCATAGCTAAGACAAAAAAAGGCAACGCCGAGTGTGTGCTCCTCTCTAGTGCCCGAAGGGAGGGATAAAAAGAGCGATCTCGTAAAGAATTTTCTATCGTCGTAGCTTTGGCTATGACTCAAGAAAAGTTTTTCACGATCTCATCTCTTTTTTTTCCTCTGAGGATGACTAGGGTTTTTAGAGGTGCCCGTAATAATTAACCGTGATTTTACCACATTCCGTTCTCTCAATTGTGAATATGCTACAATCACGGTTAAAATAGCAGTAGATTGGTGTGTATGAAAAAGATTTTAATTATTAGTGATAGCAAGATTGGATCTAACTTTGTTCAACGTGCTATTGACACTTTTGCCAAAGATAATCTCTATTATGTCATTCATGCTGAAGGTCAAGAGTTCCCCGATGCTCCACCTTCAAGGTTCAAGTTTTTTGCCTTTGATCCGACCAGTCTTTATAAGCTCTCAAACGTACTTAAAATGGAGTTTATCCAGGTCTTTGTGGCGATGAAAAATCCTGTTGATGTCGAACAGACGATTGCTAACATCCGTGCGACTAAAAAGCAACTTCGTATTATCGTGATTGATCATTGGGAACTTGACCTTGAGCAGTATAATATTGTTCAGATCAATACTACTGAAATACTGGCTTCACATATGTTTGACTACCTGCCTAATGTTCCTGTGGTTGCTCAAAACGTTGGCTTAGGCGAGGGCGAGATCATGGATGTTCTTGTCCCTTTTGGTAGCTCTTTTGTCTACCGTCATGTGGGTGTGATTGAGCAAAAGCAGTGGCGCATTGTGGGTATCTACCGTGCGGGTAAACTTATCCTTCCTGATGATCGTAAGATGATCCATCCTAATGATCAGTTGTTGTTGGTGGGTGATCCTGCTGTGCTTAGTTCTGTCTATCGCGCGATTAAACGTGAGATAGGGCAGTTTCCGCAGCCTTTTGGAACGAACCTTTATCTTTTCATCGATATGTTAAAAGATGATGAGCGCGAGATGGAATACTTAGTAGAAAAAGCGTTAACGGTACATGAGAAGTTCAACAATCGCTTGATCATTAAAGTCTGTAATCCAAGTAACTTAACGATCTTAAAAAAGATCAAACAAAGACGAAGTGAAAAGGTTGTGATCGATATTGACTATCAAGAGAGTTACATAGATGACATTGTCTTTAACGATGTTAAGTCATACAACGTGGGTCTGATCATGGTCTCCGCGCAGATGTTTGCGAAACAGAAGATGCGTGAGATCCTATATGACACTAACGTCCCCGTCCTTTCATTGTCCACGAGTCCGATCGATAAGCTTAAAGATGTCGTCATTGTCTTAAATGACAACAAAGACCTTGAAAAGATCTCCACTACGGTCTTCGACTTCTCCTCACAGATGGGCTATAACCTTGAACTCTTAAAAAATGAGATGGAAGAGAGTAATGAACAAGATGAGATCATAGAGCATTATCAGAACCTTTCGGTCATCTTCTCTAAAAACATTCATGTTAATTTTCATCAAGATAACCCCATCCGAAAACTAAAAAAACGTCAAAAGTTTTTACAGTGTATTCCTTTTACGGAAAATATACTCAAGCCTCAAAGTACGACTATCTTTTCATCTGACATCGAAGATCTCTACTACCGTCTAAACAAGTACCATCAACTCTTTATTCCGATTAAAATCTAACTTCATTTCCTTCCCACTCTAGTGTGTTTTACACACTGTTTACGCTTGATGTAAATGCCTCTGTTAATTCACGATTTTTTAAGTTCTGATAAAGTATTATCTGTAGGGCACCTTTAAAAACCCTAGTTACCCTCAGAGGGAAGAAAAAGAGATGAGATCGTGAAGAACTTTTCTTGAGTCATAGCCAAAGCTACGACGATAGAAAATTCTTTTCGAAATCGCTCTTTTTATCCCTCCCTTCGGGCACTAGAGAGGAATCCACACTCAGCGTTGTCCTTTTTTGCCTTAGCTATGGCTAGGGCTACAAAAGGTCGCCTTGATTGTGAACTCCTCTCTAATGCTGAGGGTAACTAGGGTTTTTAAAGGTGCCCTATATAAATTTATTACTTTGGACCGTTAAATGACCATCGACATCAACCTCAAAAAAGAGATCGACCTCTCTTACCAAGTGACTATAGACACGCTTCCTGAACTCTCCTTTGACACAAAAGTGGCGGTAGTGACAAACCCTACT
>JAJRVE010000087.1 GCA_024277445.1 Campylobacterales bacterium | reverse complement strand
AGAAGGAGATAAAATGAAAAAAGAGAACTACCTTTCTGCAAAAAACTTGCAGAAAAATCCAATGGCGATGCTAAGTAGTATCATGCTCAGTAGTGTCATACTCGCTACACAAGTCCATTGTGCAGACATGGACAGCCTCATTATAGGCCAAGAACAAAATGCCAAGTCAGGCTTTCAACTAGCAGGTTACGCCTCGTTTGGGTACTCCTATTCAGACGAAGAGAAGAGTAACTTTGATGTTGTTCAGTTTTCACCGATCTTTCATTATGGATATTCAGATATCTTACAGTTTGAAGGTGAGTTAGAGTTTTCTATTAGTCAGACAGGCGAGACAGAGGTAGCTATGGAGTACGCTGCTGCCAACCTCTTTTTAAACAACTACATGACCTTGACAGTAGGACAGTTCATGTCACCTATAGGACAGTTTCGTCAGAACTACCATCCTTCATGGATCAACAAACTTCCTAGCGCACCTGTAGGCTTTGGACATGGAGGAGCCGCACCGACCTCCAACGTTGGTGCTGCCCTTCGTGGTGGTCTGCCACGACTTGGCACCCTACGCCATAACTACGTCGTCTATGTGGCTAATGCACCAACAGTTGACTTCGCACCCGATGGTGATGTTGACATTGGCGCAGAAGGTCTGACTACGGGTAATGGCACTTCGGCTACTGTAGGTGGTCGTTACGCTATTGATCCACTGAGTGGTATGGAGATCGGTATTTCAGGTGCTTTTGGAAAAGCCTATGACCTTGACAGTAACAGCAGTCGAGATTACAGCGCTTTTGATGTTGACTTTACCTACCACAGAGGAAGTTTAGATCTACGTGGAGAGTATATCGAACAGAACATCGCTAAAGATGACACCCTCCCTATCGAAGGTGGAAAATGGCAGGCAGCCTATGGACAGATCGCGTATCAATTTGACTCGCTTCACCTTGAGCCCGTTGCCCGTTACGGTTTTTATAAAAACCCAGAGAAAAAGACAAAAGAGACATCCCTTGGTCTTAACTACCTTTTTGCCAACAACATCATTGCTAAAGCAGCTTACAGTTTTGGCGATATGACTGAGGCAGGAACAATAGAAAAAACAGATAAGTATTATGCCCAACTGGCATTTGGTTTCTAGGAGGATATGATGAAAACTTTACTTAAAATCACACTAATAACAGCCACTTTAACATTGACAAATCTATATGCAGAGACACCCTATCAACCTGACATTGCTAAAGGTGCCGAAGTTTGGGCTGATGTCTGTATGCGTTGTCACAACCTACGCCAACCCGCAGACCTTAGCACTAGAGCATGGAAGTACTCTATGAACCATATGCGTATTCGCGCAGGATTAACAGGTGAAGAGACACAAGATATCTTAGCCTTTATCCTACAATCCAAGTCAGATATAGACGCTAAATAACATTAAGGAGGCCGCTGGCCCCTTTGTCCGCTCTTCACAAATGCTTCACACAAAACAGCTATCATTACACCATATAAAAATATGCTAGATAAACTAGTACCGTAAAGGATAGACAATGCAACAGACATTTCAAGTAGAAAACGTAAAATGTGGTGGTTGTGCCTCAACACTCAAAAGTAAACTTTTAGCAGAATTTGGCGAGGTAGAGGTCAACTTAGAGACCATGCCAAGAGAGATCACGCTTGAACTTGACGACGTAAAACTCGATGCACTTCGTAGCGCCTTACGTTCTTTAGGGTACCCTATGAGCGATGAAGTCCTTAACTTCATGGAAGATACCACAGCTAAAGCAAAAAGCTTTGTTTCATGCGCTGTTGGTAAGGTCGATAACTTCTCTAATACCAAATAACCTTTATGTTGTCACGTATGTGACACATGATTATACTCTCTCACAAACACTTCACAGATAACAATTACAATACGAAATATTTAAAAAAAAGGTAAACGATGAAAAAGTTTTCTATGATTGTATTAGGTCTATTGTTAGGTGCCTCTTTGGCAGCAGAGTCAAACATGAAATGTGGTGCCGGTAAATGTGGCGGCGCGCAAGCAGAAAAAAAGGTGGAGAAAAAAGAGACTTCAATGAAACATGGAGCAGGCAAATGTGGCACTGCTAAAAAAGAGAAGAGTAGTTCTAAATGTGGTAGTGAGCATATGAAAAAGAATGAAGGAAAATGTGGTTGATAAGAAGTTCTTCCCCCTCATGGCGCGCTAATAACGTGTCATCAACACTTTCAACAACACAGATGCGTTATAATCCCCTTATGAATATTTTACTACTCGAAGACGATACCGTCTTAGCTGACATCCTCATTGACTTTCTAGAAGAGCATTATAAGGTGACACACACCTATAGTATGAACAAGGCACTCTCGCTTTGTGAAGAGCAACAGTTCGATCTCTACATCTTTGATATCAATGTCCCCGATGGTGATGGAATCTCTCTGCTCAAGGATCTTCGTGCCTTTCATGATGAAACACCGACTATCTTCATCACCGCCTTTCATGATACCCAACACCTTAAAGATGCCTTTCAAGCGGGTGGCAATGACTTCATTAAAAAGCCATTTGAGTTAGAGGAGTTAACACAGCGCATTGACAACATCAAACGTCACTTTGGTCTTGAGAGCATCATTGCACTCCACACAGACTTACGTTTTGATCCTCAGTCACATCGTTTGTTTACGCAAGATCAAAACCTCTCTCTTAGTCTAAAGGAGAGTGAGTGCCTTCACTACCTCTACAAGAACCGCCAGCGCGTTGTGAGTTCAGATGAACTTTTGCAGAACCTTTGGGAGTATGATGAGATGCCCTCCGAAGACACTATTCGCACCCTGATCAAACAGCTTCGAAAGTACATCGGAAAAGAGCACATCATCAACATTAGAGGGGAAGGCTACCGTTTTGAATAGCCTCGAAAAAAAATCATTTTACTCTTTTTTAAGCCTCTACATCGGCTCCTCGCTTCTCTTTGTGATGCTCTCTGCTTACTGGTACTACACCGCTCAAAAAAATGCCATCGAAAGTAATACCTACTACAAACTCCGTCACCTCTCTGAACAGATCTCAAGTGCCATCATCAACGCACAGATGCGTGGCACCACACTCAGTTTACCTAATGTAGAAGAGACCTTTAGTTACGCGCTCATCTCGACCAACAACCAGTTGGTAAGTGGTGACCTTCTTCAAGGGGTCAATGCTGATGGAAACGCCTACTATGCAAAAGATGGCCATACCATCTTAGTTTCAGATGGACCCTTAGAACATCTCAACATCAAGTACGTGGTTGTAGAGACCACCCAGTACCACACACTCTTACAAAAGTTACGTCTTTATGTCATGAGCATGATGAGCCTTGTTGCGGCCATGATTATCTTTGTAGCGTGGGTACTTTCTAAGATCTTTATGCGTCCTATCCACCAGAAAGTCCGACAGATCGAGCAGTTTATCCAAGACATCTCCCATGAACTCAACACCCCCATCACCGCACTGCAGATGAGCTCTAAACGTGCCTTACAAAAAAAAGTCTATGATGAGAAGATCCTCACCAACATCTCCATCAGCACCAAACAACTTTACAGCATCTACCAGTCCCTCGTCTACCTTAACTTCACTACCCCTGACCAAAAAGCAGCACGCATAGACTTACAACCCATACTCCAAGAGAGTATCTTGTTTTATACCGAACTCACACGCGCCAAACATATAACAATCGTATCAAGCTTAGAAGCAAGTAGCCTCACCATCATAGACGAACGTGCCCGTCTGCTCTTCTCTAACCTCATCTCCAACGCCATCAAGTACTCCATGCCAGAGACCACCATCACCATTACCTTAAAAGAGGGCTATTTCAGCATCCAAGATGAAGGTGTCGGCATTGACAACAGCAAGTTAGATGAGATCTTTAAACCCTATGAGCGTAGTTCTGATATAGCAGGTGGTTTTGGAGTGGGACTAAGCATCGTCAAACAGATCTGCGATGAGTTTAACATCGAGGTAAACGTGACCTCTACCTTAGGTGAAGGAAGTCAGTTTACACTTACGTGGGCATAAGGCGCTTTCTTATTTTTGATGAGGATGCTTACGCGTTGTCGTCAGTGAGAGGCTTTTCCAACCATGCAAACCACTACGGTACCACTTAAGTTTCTCTTTTGGATAACCCATCTTCAAAAAGGCCAAAATGGCAACAGGCGACTGTCCACACCACGGACCATTACAAAAGAGAAGCAGTGTTTTTGCCTTACTAAAGTCATAACTTCCATCTTGAGTTACCTTCACACCGGCCTCTTTTAAGATCTCAGCGTACTCTTCAGTAAACTCTTTTGGCTCTTTCAAGACAGCAAACCAGAAGTTTTTTGCACCAGGAATCGTCTCTGATTCATACCAGTCGGGGCCACGAGTATCGATGAGAAGATAATCATTACGCTTTTGCATCTCGTCTATAAACTCTAGTACTTCAAGTTCAGCAAAAGTTTCAATGCCAGGTTTAATATGCAGTGGATAGATCACACCAACGGTCTTAACGTAGGT
>JAJRVE010000086.1 GCA_024277445.1 Campylobacterales bacterium | reverse complement strand
GTGATAAATACAGAACCAGCCCAAGAGAGTACAAATCGCACTATTACTCAACCCTCGAAAATATTCTTAAAAAAGAAACTTCCACCTGAAACGGTAAAAAAGTTAGAAAAGGATTGGTTAGCAGAGAATAAAGAAGCCATACAAAAATGCAATGAGCATGTTGAAAAACATGCTATTTTTGGCTCTAAATATCGAGGTTTTTAATGCGAAAAAACATCCACGCGTTAGAACTTGGAGGCACCCTCTTCGTCCCCGCCTCTCATAAAAACCTAGAAGCCGTCCTCTCAGGAACAAAATACCCCGAACTCCGCTCCGTCGTCATCGACTTCGAAGATGGCTTGGCAAGTAGCGATCGTCAACAAGCATTAGAGAAGCTGGATACCACTTTAGAAAGTCTGAAAGAGACAAAACTACTCAGATTCATCCGACCACAACACCCACAAATGCTAAAAGCGTTTTTACAAAAAGAAAATATCAACAACCTCGATGGTTTCATCCTCCCAAAGTTTGGCTTGGAAAATGCAAATGAATACCTATCGCTCTTTCCATTCCCTATTTCCGATTCCCCATTCCCCTGGCATATCATGCCAAGCATAGAAGGCAAAGAGCTTTTTGACATCCAGCAACTCCAAAAACTAAGAGAGATCCTACTCCCCCACCAAAAGCAGATCATCTGCATCCGCTTCGGAGCGCAGGACATGCTTAGACAGCTCGGACTACGACAAGACAGCAGCATCTACGACATGCTCGTCCCAAGGCAAGTCATCGCCAACTTCATCGCAACATTCAAACCGCATGGCTTCGAGATCAGTGCACCCGTCTACCCAGACTTCTCAGATGATCAAGGCTTTCAAAAGGAGGTTAGCTATGAACTACACAACGGCTTAACTTCCAAAACCATCATTCATCCAAAACAAATCCAAGTAATTAACAATTGCTACCGAGTAACCAAAGAAGAGCTTAATGATGCTCGAGCTATTTTAAAAAAAGAGGATGGAGTGATAAATTTAAACGGAAAGATGGGTGAACAAAAAACGCAAAACAGTTGGGCTAAACAAATCATTATGCGACATACATTATATTCTAAATCCCAATCATCTATAAACTTACGCTAAGGATTTAACCTTCTTTTTTATATAATGTATACACTTAAAAAGAAACGCCTTTCTAAAGACATAATAAAGATTTTAAATGACAAGTTCTATATGCTTAGACAAAAACTACAGCACCACACAATTGCTTACAAAAGAAACACTAAACTTATTTGCTGATCGTGATGATAAGCTTGCGTCATCTCTGTTTCTACCTAAAGGAGAAATTCGAAAAGGCGAAGGTGGGCTAAGAACGCAAGGTTTTTTTAAAAAGTCTTATGATAATAAACCTCTCATCTCTGTTGTCACGGTTGTCTTCAACGGAGAAGCGTACTTAGAAGAGACTATACTCAGTGTTATCAACCAGACCTATGACAATGTTGAGTACATCATCATCGATGGTGGTTCTACAGACAGTACACTTGACATCATAAAGAAGTATGAAGGACAGGTTGATTACTGGGCAAGTGAACAAGATAGTGGGATTTATGATGCTATGAATAAAGCAATTACTTTGGCTACAGGAGAATGGATAAACTTTATGAACGCAGGGGACATATTTTATACACTTAATATTCTCAATACAATATTCACTTCTACTAATCTCCACAACGCAGACATTTTATTTGGTCATCGTGAAGTCAGATACTCTGATAAAAAACGTATAATTAAAGCAGGTAAAGTCTCTTCTTTATGGAAAGGATCGCAGTTTAGCCACCAAAGTGCTTTTGTCTCTTCTTCCTTTCATAAAGAACATCCATTCGATACAAATATTAAAATAACAGCAGATTTTTCATTTTTCTATAATGCATATATACAAAAAGTAAAATATCTATACCTGAATACTATAGTCTCTTCTATAGCTGCAGGTGGTCTTTCTGATACTAAAAGGATAGACGGTATTTTAGAAATGTGGTTAGTAATAGATAAAAACTCTAAGGTCAATTTTTATTATATATTCCGAATCATCAAAGAGATGCTAAAAGAAAAAATAAAAAAGTGTTTTCATACAATAAATACTCAAAAGAGTATACCTCAAACATGATTTCCATTTGCATCGCAACCTATAACGGTGAACGTTTCATCAAAGAACAACTTGACTCTATTTTGCCCCAACTCTCAGAGGAGGATGAAGTAATTATCTCTGATGATAGCTCAACAGATAGAACCGTTGAGATCATCAACAGTTTTCATAGTAAACAGATCACTCTCTTAGAAGGTGGTCTGTTTCACAGTCCAACCTTTAACTTTGAACATGCCCTCAAGCATACTAATCATGAAGTTATCTTTCTTTCTGACCAAGATGACATATGGGAAAAAGACAAAGTACAAAAGATGTTACAGCATTTACAAACGTATGACCTAGTCATCAGTGATGCAACGATTATCGATGCTAATGGCGATCCTACTGGTGATACTTTCTATAACATCAACAACTCTGTTCCAGGTCTTATAAATAATCTTATAAAAAACTCCTACATCGGCTGTACTATGGCCTTTAACCGTAAGGTCTTGGTAAAAGTTCTTCCCTTTCCAAAAAGTACACCCATGCACGACTGGTGGATTGGTCTTGTAGCCGAGTGTTTTGGAAAAGTATACTTTATGCAAGAACCACTTACCTTGTACCGTAGGCATGAGACCAATGCTTCTGCGAGCGCAGAGAAAAGTCCTTACAGCCTTGGTAAAAAACTTAGTATGCGCTTTACACTGCTTGCAAACTTATTCTTAAGGGGATTAAGAAAATGAGCTTAATCACGGCATCTATTGTTATCTACAATAATGACCCAAAAATACTTGACAAAGCAATCCATAGCTTTTTAAATACTCAGCTTGATGTGAACCTCTACCTTGTAGACAACTCCCCTACCGATCAGCTACGCACACAGTGGAATAATACAAGGATTACCTATATCTTTAATAATAAAAATCTTGGCTATGGAAGTGCTCACAACGTTGCCATAAGAGAAGCTATGGAACAACAGAGTCTCTACCATCTCGTCCTAAACCCTGATGTCTATTTTAATACAGGTGTCATTGAGGCCTTACTCAATTATATGGAAGTCAACCAAGATGTCGGTTTAGTCATGCCAAAAGTCCTTTATCCGGATGGACGCGAATAGCGACTTTGTAAACTCTCTCCCGAACCTAAGGACCAGTTCTATCGTCGTTTTATGCCCATACGCTCTGTTCGTGAAAAACGTAACAAGCTCTATGAACTTCGAGGTGCCAACTTTGAACAAGAGATGAACGTTCCTTTTCTCTCTGGATCCTTTATGTTTTTACGTGTAGAAGCACTTAAAAAAGTGGGTGTCTTTGATGAGAAAATCTTTATGTATCTGGAAGATGCAGATCTGTGCAGGCGTCTGCACAGACACTATAGGACTATGTATTATCCCAAAGTCTTCATCGTCCATGAGTTTTTCAAAGGCTCGCACAAGAGTCTACGCCTTATGTCTTACCACATAAAAAGTGCTCTTTATTACTTTACAAAATGGGGATGGTTCGTCGACAAAGAACGCGATGATATCAACTTGAAAACACTACAGAGAGAAGTATGGCAGACACCATAACCTCATCTTAGGACAAATGAGATAAAATGCGACATAATTTAACAAAGCGAGTTTCCTTTGACTGACAACACCCCTGTGACTACCAAACATATTTTACTTTTGATTACTATTGCATACCTCTTCTCTTTTGCAGTACGTATGATCTGGGTCTGGCAATTTCAAGATAACCCTCAATTTATCTGGAACAATCAACTTATGATCAACACCAATGATGGCTATTTTTTCGCCTCTGGTGCACAAAAATGGCTCGAAGGTACGCTTCAATATAATCCACAGACTCCGGGTCTCTTTTATACTGCAGCGGTAACATTTTCAGCTTTTGTAGCCAAATATCTCCCATTTACCCTGGACACTGTCATTCTTTATATGCCTGCAGTCATATCAAGTATGGTCGTCATCCCTCTTGTACTAATAGGCCGCCTCTTTGGTATGACAGCTGTTGGTTTTTTTAGTGCACTGCTAGGGTCTATTGCGTGGAGTTATTATAACCGCACAATGATCGGCTATTTTGACACAGACATGTTCTCTGCAATGGCACCGATGTTTATTCTCTATTTTCTGTTGGCAACTATTAAGAGCGAAAAGTTCATCTTTGTACTTCTAAGTGCTTTAAGTATTCTGGTCTACCCTTTTCTTTATGATCATGGACATGCCATCGTCTACGCTATGGGTGTTCTTTACATGCTTTATATGCTCCTTTTTCACCGTAAAGATGCTTTTACCTACCACTCCATCCTGTTGATTTCTATCGGCCTCATGAACATCAACCCCTGGGTACAACTAGCCGTTATAGCACTTCTCTTTATAGGCATAAAAAAAGAGCTTATCACAGCAAACATCTCACTCTACAGCTCTTTCTTCACGATCTTTTTGTTCCTATATACAGGTCATGTATTTGAGCTTCTCTGGATGCGTACCTCAATGTACTTTAATCGTGGAGTAGAAGAAAGTGGTTTGCACTTTTATCAGGTCATTCAAACCGTACGTGAAGCAGGTAAAATCCCTTTTGAAACCATGGCTAATCGTATCTCTGGTTCAGTTATCGGTGTATTTGCTGCCTTCGCTGGTTATATCGTCTTAGTAATGCGTCATAAAGAGTTCATTCTTGCTCTACCCCTCATTGGTATTGGGGTTTTCTCTTTAGTCGGTGGACTGCGTTTTACTGTCTATGCTGTTCCCGCAGCAGCTATTAGTGCTGTCTTTCTTTTCCATGTTATCGCGATGTATGCCAAAGAAAAAAAGTTTTACTATCTTACTCTTAGTGTTTTGACGGCTTTTATCATTTATCCAAACATCACTCATATCCTTGCCTATAAAGTACCTACTGTCTTTATGCATCAAGAGGTAAAAGTCCTCAATGCACTCAAGCAGCAGTCATCTTCTAAAGATTATGTCATCACTTGGTGGGATTACGGCTACCCTATCTGGTACTATGGGGATAAAAACACCCTGATCGATGGCGGTAAGCACAATAACGATAACTTCATCGTCTCAGAGATCCTATTAACTACTTCCCAATTAGAAGCAGCTCGACTTTCTCGCCTAGCGGTAGAAACCTATGTTGACTCTCATTACAAAATAGTTGCAGACACGCTGTTTAAAAACCGCCAACCAGACCAAGTCGATGTAAGTGCATATCTTGAAGATCTTCGTTATGGTGATATTCAGCTTCCTACAAAAAGTCGCGATGTCTTCCTTTATCTGCCGATGCGTATGCTCGACATCTTACCTACCGTCAAGGTCTTCTCTAACCTTGACCTTAGTACTGGGCAACCACTCTCAAGACCTTTTTTCTACTCCACACAACGTTTTCAAGACCGTGGGAATGTCATACAGTTTGGTAATGGTGTAGCGCTTCTCAAGCAAGAGGGGAGTGTACAGATTGGGGATCAGAAGGTGCCTTTGGGTGAGTTCATCAAGGTGCGTTACGACCAAAATGGCAAACTTGACATCAATCGACAGGTCATTACCCCTATGGGGCGCATTACGGTTATCTACCTGGAGAGTTACCAACGTTTCTTGATCTTGGATAATGAGTACCTCAACTCTACCTTTATTCAGATGTATGTCTTTGAAAACTATGACAAGACCTTGTTTGAGCCTGTTATACTTGACCCACTGGTAAAGATCTATAAACTCAAGATATGAGACTCTTACTGACAGGTGCTACCGGTTTTATTGGGTCCTCTTTCTACGCAAGCTATCACGATAGCTTTACGATAGAGACATTCTCTTTTCAAAAAGAGCTTTCATCACTTTCAATCCATAATATTGACACACTTGTTCACCTCTCTGCACTTGTCCATCAGATGGATGGTGCGCTAGAAAGTGCCTATAAAGAGGTTAATGTCACTAAGACGATTGACCTTGCACAAAAAGTAAAAGCTGCAGGTGTCAAGCACTTTGTCTTTATGAGCAGCGTTAAAGTCTATGGGGAAGAGAGTACTATTCCCTATAGTGAGACTACGCCTTGTCACCCTAAAGATCCTTATGGAGAGAGTAAGCTTGATGCAGAGAAGGCACTGCAAGCACTTGAAGATGAGACCTTTATAGTAAGTATCATCCGCACACCTGTAGTTTATGGACCTAGGGTGAAAGCCAATATCTTAAAGTTGGTTCAATTAACAGACAGATCTATGGCCCTACCTTTTGGTGACATCAATAACAGACGAAGTATGGTCTATGTAGAAAACCTTACCCATCTTCTCTCTGAGGTAATCGTGCAACAAAAAGCAGGTATCTTTTTAGCAAGTGATGATACACCTATTTCTACTACTGAACTTATACATTCTATTGTAAATGCACTCCATAAAAAGGTTTTCCTTTTCTCTTTTCCTCTATTGAAACTAATACTAAAGCAGTTCAAACCAAGTCTGCATCAACGGTTGTATGAAGATCTTTTTATAGACAACACCTATACACGAGAACAACTGCACCTTGAAAACCCTTACTCAACACAAGAAGGCATCGCTAAAATGATCATTTGGTATAAGGATCAACAAAAATGACCTTTATGCTCATAGCACTTATCTTTACAATGACTGTTCTCCTAACCTTGGCTATCCGTCAATATGCCCACCACAAAGACCTTCTAGACCATCCCAATGATCGCAGCTCACATGTTGAACCTACACCTAAGGGTGGCGGACTAGCTATTATGCTCACCTTTTATAGTGCATTAATCTACTTCTACTTTGAAACACAACTCAGCACCGAACTCTTTTTAGCACTTCTTTCAGCCTTGCCTGTGGTCATCATTAGCCTAATCGATGACTTCTACCCTCTTACCGCAAAAGTACGTTTTAGTATTCAGCTTATCAGTGCAGTAGCCGCTATCTACTTTTTGGGTGGAGTAGAAACGCTCAACTTTACACTCTTTAACCTCCATGGTATCTGGCTAAACTTCATCGCTGTTCTTGGCATCGTTTGGATGACAAATCTCTATAACTTTTTAGATGGTATTGATGGTTATGCAGGCACTGAGGTACTTTTCGTAGGTTTGGCAGCCTACATACTCTTTGGTAATGAAACAGCGCTTCTGCTTGCCGTAGCCACTGCTGGCTTCCTCCTTTTTAACTGGCATAAAGCTTCGATTTTTATGGGCGATGTAGGTAGCGCACCCTTAGGTTTTATCTTTGCGATTCTCATCCTTCATGATGCTTCTACTCCACATTTCTTAGGCTGGCTAATGCTACTTTCGCTCTTTTGGTTCGATGCAACACTCACCCTTCTGCGTCGGGCGAAGGGAAAAGAACAACTTTCACAGGCCCATAAAAAGCACGCTTATCAACGCTTACACCAGGCTGGACTTGCTCACGACAAAGTTGTTTTACTGGCCATGGGACTCAACGTCATCATCTTTGTTGCACTCTACTTCTTACCTACTAGTAGCTATTTATATCTCTTTTTACTGCTCTTAGTGGTATTATATTCTCTCACAAAATATATCGATACCAAGAAGGCCTTTGATTGAACCTCTTACAACCTAGTTTTGCAAAACGTCTTCTCTTCTTTTTACTAAGTGACCTGATCCTCTTTTTTATTGCATTGCAACTTGCCTACGCATTACGTTTTGATTTTCTTATCGAATCACGCTTTATGGAAAACTTTACAACTGTTTTTCTTGTTCTCACCCTACTAAAACTTCTTTTCTTTTTTCTCTTTAGGGTTTATAACATCACATGGCGCTATTTTGGACTTGACGATGCTCTGAACCTTATTAAAGCGCACATCCTAGCTGCTACCGCTTTTGCACTCCTGCTGTACCTCTTTTATGACTTCTTTATGCCCATGCCAAGAAGCGTGATAGCCATCGATCTTTTTCTCTCCTTAATGCTTACCGGAGCACTACGTATCTCTAAGCGTGCTCTGTCTGAACAGCTTACACAAGGTCAAGACAAACAAACACTAATCTTAGGTGTCAACCCAAAAACAAGTTCCATCATCAAAAGTGCCCTTAATGGCGAGCTTAACTACTATCCTGTCGCCATCTTCGCCTTTCGAAAAGAAAATGAAAGTGCGGTAAACACTTATATTAATAAAATCAAGGTCTATGCGGCAGAAGACCTTGAAAAAGAGATCGAAAGATCAAACATTACCGCAGCTATTATCACGGCAGATCTTTCACAAGATGAGCTTAAAAGTATCTTTTTACGTCTTAAAAATGCCGGTATACAAGAGATCAAACTAGCCAAACTTTTAGGTTCGCAACATGAGAAGTTAGAAGACCTCTCCATTGAAGACCTGCTTGCACGCCATCCACAAGATCTTGATACTGAAATTATTGCTTCATTTATTAAAGATAAAAATATCCTTATAACAGGGGCAGGTGGAAGTATAGGCTCTGAGATCACGCAACAGTGCCATAGGTTTGGTGCAGCCTCTTTAACGCTAGTAGATAACAGTGAGTTCAACCTTTACCAGATAGCGGAACAGTTTCCTGATGCGGTGCATGCATTGTCTTCTGTAACCGATCTAGTGGCTGTTGAGTCTCTTTTTGTCAAAAGAAAAATTGACATTGTTATCCATGCTGCAGCATATAAACATGTCCCACTCTGTGAAGAGAACATTGATATCGCGATACAAAATAATATTTTAGGTACCAAAAACATTATTGACCTCAGCATTAAACACAAGGTCAAAAAGCTCGTCATCATCTCAACTGACAAAGCCGTTCGTCCTACCAATGTTATGGGAACCACGAAACGTATTGGTGAGTTATATGCCCAAAATGTTGAGAGTCAAGAGACAGAGATCGTTGCTGTACGTTTTGGTAATGTCTTGGGAAGTTCAGGTAGTGTTATCCCTAAATTTAAGAAGCAGATAGAAGAGGGGGGACCTCTCACCGTGACAGATAAAGAGATGACCCGTTACTTCATGCTTATCTCAGAGGCCTGCCAACTTGTCCTGCAAGCAGCAGCTATTGCTAAAGGCAATGAACTCTTCATCCTCGACATGGGAGAACCGATTAAAATCGTCGACCTTGCTCAACAGATGATTAAGCTCTATGGTAAAGAAAATGAGATTGAGATTACCTTTACAGGACTACGCCCAGGTGAAAAGCTCTATGAGGAGTTGCTTATCG
>JAJRVE010000085.1 GCA_024277445.1 Campylobacterales bacterium | reverse complement strand
CCATCGTCCTAGAAAAGTACTGAATTATAAAACACCTTATGAGGTCTTTTTTAGTGAGATGAGTAAAAGATTGGCTAGTTAAGTGTTAGGTGAAATTGCACTTATTGTTAGAATTGGCGATACAATTTATCTAATTCTATTAAACTCAATCACTTAATATGCTATACATGTATACAAACTTGTTACTATATTGGGCTATAGTCATATGAAGGATCTATATGGAAAAGAGTGAAGTTGTTGTATTGCTGCATGGGTTAGGGCTCTCTAGCTATACTTTGTTGTATATTGAGCATGCTTTGGCTGTAAATGGGTATGAGACTATTAATGTTGACTATCCATCTAGAGGGTATTGTGTTAGCGATTTGTACGACATCGTTTTACATAAGATTGTTCAGGAGAATAATCCTCTGTCCACATATACTAAAGTACATTTTATCGGACACTCTTTGGGAGGAATTCTAGCTCGCATGTTGGCATTAGATTATGACGACACTAATCTTGGTATGTGTATTGCGTTGGGCTCTCCTAACAATGGCTCTTCACTCGCTAAACGTTTAAGTTCTTGTCGTTTAGTTAGAGGGCATTTTGGTCCTGCTCTTTATGATATCTCTTCTGAATCTGACTTTATTGATACACTGACTTCATTACCTAAAAGGTATGCACTCTTAGCGGGAACGCGTAGCAAGTTTACATTTTTTGGTTGGTGGCTTAAGGGTGTTAATGATGGTACAGTGATGGTCAGTGAGATGATTCCGAATGGATTAGATGAAAGTAGTGTTTATCGTTTCGATGTGTCGCATTCATCAATGTTGTTTAACAGTGAGGTTAAAGATAAAATTATTGAACTTTTGAAGTAGTAGTTGTTAGTTATAAATGTTTTGTTGTTTGGGAGTTGGTGACCCCAAGGAGATTTGAACTCCTATGGCATGGATGAAAACCATGAATCCTAACCATTAGATGATGGGGCCAACAATAATAAGTGGTGTCCCGTGATGGATTCGAACCATCGGCATCCTCATTAAAAGTGAGATGCTCTACCAGCTGAGCTAACGGGACGTTAGCAAACGTTGAAACTCAATGTTTGTGGACGGGAATTATAGACAAAACTCTTCACGTTGTCAATAGTTTTTGCAACAAAAGTCAAAATTCTTTACAAGAGTAGGTAAATGGTAGTGTCTATTATGATTAACGCGATATTATTAGGAGTACAAAGTACAGTTATCACTCGTGAGACAGTGAATAAAGGAAGATGATGTTTAAAAAGATAGAAGCGATAAGAAGAGAAGTTGCCAAAGTGGTTGTTGGTCAAGAGAAGATGATTGATGGTCTTTTGATGGGCTTACTTTGTGAAGGGCATGTCTTAATCGAAGGTATCCCTGGATTAGCAAAGACAACGACGGTTAATGCTTTGGCAAAAAGCTTAGGTCTTGCGTTTAAACGTGTGCAGTTCACACCCGATCTTTTACCTTCTGACATCTTAGGTGCGGAGATCTATGATCCACAAAACAACGACTTCAAGATCAAACAAGGTCCTATATTTACAAACCTTTTACTAGCCGATGAGATTAACCGTGCACCAGCTAAAGTTCAGTCTGCGCTACTTGAAGTGATGCAAGAGCGTCAAGTGACCATTGGTGAAGAGAGTTTTGCGATGGACCTTCCTTTCTTTGTTATGGCAACACAAAACCCAATCGAACAAGAAGGTGTCTACCAGCTTCCAGAAGCACAGCTAGATCGTTTTATGTTTAAGTTGGTAGTTGGTTATAACACTAAAGAAGAGGAGCTCGAGATCGCTCGCCGCGTTGCTCGTGGTGATAATGCTCTAATTGAGGCTGTGGTTAATAAAGACGAGTTGCAGCAGATGCGTGAAGAGGTGAAAGCGATTCATATTGATGAAGAGGTTGAACACTACATGATTGAGCTTGTAGCGGCTACCCGTGATCCAAAGGCCTATGGTCTTGAGGAGATAGAAGAGTTTATTCAGTTTGGTGCTTCGCCTCGTGTGAGTATAGATATGTTTAAGACGGTCAAAGCGATGGCATACCTACGTGGTAAAGAGTTCGTGACACCAGTTGATGTGGCATATGTTGCGAAGGAGTTGATGCGTCATCGTGTTGTACTCTCTTATGAAGCAGAAGCTGAAGGTGTTACGACAGATGAGTTGATCATTAAGATCTTGGATACAGTTCCCGTTCCTTAAGTGCATGTGGAAGTAAAGCGATGAGTAAACTTAGTAAAATTCTTGTACGAGCACGTCGTCAGGTCTTTAGTGAGATGGTGGGAAATAATCCTTCTATCTTTCAAGGAGAAGGCTATGACTTTATAGAGTTACGTGAGTACATGCCTGGAGATGATATTCGTCATATTGACTGGAATATTACGGCTAAGATGCAAAAACCTTACATCAAAATCTTTAAAGAGGAGCGTGAGCTTAACATCGTCATTGCTTCGATGTTAAATGGAAGTGTTCACTTTGGCGCCAAGAAGTTTAAACAAGAACTCATCGCAGAAGTCGTGGCAAACCTTTCATATGCTATTTTACATAATGGTGATCTTTTAAGTACGCATATATATGCGGACAAACTTTACAGTGAAACCCGTCCAACGAAAAAAGTCTCTTCTGTCACCAAAAGTGTGGATGAAATCTTACATTTTGATCCACTGAACAAGGTAGCCAATTATAAGCTTTTGAGTGAGACCCTTTATAGACGAGTACGTCGTCGTTCTTTGATCTTAGTTGTAGCAGACTTCTTCGAGATACCCGACCTGAAACTACTAGCGAAAAAACATGAGGTCCTAGCCATCATTGTGCGTGATAAACTCGAAGAGAACCCACCGGTCATGGGTTTTTCCTCACTGCGTGATCCAGAGAGTGGTCTACAGCTTGAGGGTGACTACACACAAAAAAGTGTTGACACGTACGCTAAGAAAGTGCATGAACATGATAGAGAACTCTACAGTACACTGCGTAAAGATGGGATTCATTTTACTAAGATCTATACCGATGAAAACAGTGCTATCGCTTTAAGACGACTCTTTGAAGGACGTATATGACACCGAGTTCGTATGATATCCCGCTACATGACATAAGACCATTGATGGAAGTTCCTGACAGCTCTTTTGGCTTTTTCCTCGTAGTTCTTGTTGTGGGTGTTGTCTTGATTAGCAGTGCCTCATATTTACTTTATAATTATCTGAAAAGAGATAAAAAGATTAATATTAGAAAAGAGTATTACCGAGCCCTTAAAAAGGTGGATTTTAAACACCCAAAAGAAGCTGCTTATCAGATCACATTTTATGGACGTCTTTTTGCTGATGATTCTGAGCGACTGTATGAAGCGTATCACAACTTAGTAGCGTACCTTGAGCCGTATAAGTATAAACAACATGTTGAACCCATAGATGATGAGAGTAGGAGCTATTACAAGATCTATCTTGAGATGATTGATGTTTGATGGGCTCTACTTTGAATACCCAAAGGCATTTACTTTTATCTTTATCTATATCGCCTGTGAAGCGTATTGTAAGATGCGTTCGCGTGCGATCTACTTTCCCCATGTCCAGAAATTAACGAACGAGACAACGAAGCTCTCCACATTGATGTGGTTGTTAAAGTGGTTTGGTATTGTTTTTATATTGCTTGCGTTGATGTCTCCGGTACGAAATGAACCGATAGACCTTCAACCAGAAAAAGGTCCTGACACTGTTTTTGTAGTGCAGTCTAGTCTTGGGATGCAAGAAGTGGGGTTTGACACGACTGATGTAGAAGTAACCCGATATAAAGTTGTAAAAGAGTGGATTAGTAGATGGGTAAAATCGAACCCTTTAAATAGTTATGCTCTTGTTGTTGCTACTGAAAAGAGTTATATTGCTTCACCGTTAAGTGCATCGTCAAAAGCTTTCCAAGTTGTAGTGCAACAGTTGCCTGTGAGCAATTTTAAAGATGCAATCGATTATGCTGACATCCAAGAGCAGGTACTTCAAACCTTAGCGTATGGACACACTACTAACAAGATCGTTGTGGTGATAGGTGATGAGCGTATTAAACAAATACAGTGGGATAAACTTAAAAGAGAAGGTATCCAACGCTATACAATTACAATAGTGTCTGAAGATAAGCGTAATATGGAGACCGTAACACCACAGCAGTATAAGCAGTACGAAGTTACTACTAAAAAAGAGTTGGAGAATGTCTATAAAACGATAGATAAAAAAGAAAGGTTGTCAAGAGAGGCTTATGATTATACATTTAAAAAGTATTACTATTTTTATCCTCTTTTTCTCGCATTTTTCAGCTTATTGCTCTATGTTTATCTTCGCAATAGACGAGGTAATGTATGAGTTTTCTACATCCAGAGTTTCTTTACTTTATGTTGCCTATTTTAGTGATCCTCTTTAGTATGTTACTGACACAAGAGGAGCTGAATGAACGTTTTTTTAGTATAGAGGTCTTGAAAAAACTCTATGTTGATACTGACCAGTTCTCAGTGAAAACGCGTAATGTTTTCTACCTCCTTATGTTTTTCTTTTTGATTATCGCTTTAGCAAGTCCTGTTGTGGAGAAAGGACATGCGCTTACTTATGTGGAGGATGATACCTTCTATATAGCAATAGAGAGTGATGAAACTAGCTTTAAAAAGAGCCAACATACGGCAATAAAGGTGTTGAAAAAACTTAGAGGGGCTAAGGTCGGTTTGATCATCTTTAGTGCAGAGAGCTATCTTGTCTCTCCCCCAACTGAAGATTATGAACTATTAGCATCTTTTGTTAAGACGATGAAACCTAGTTTAGTAGGACCTACCTCTTATGAGCGTTTAACAGCATCAGTCAATTTGCTGATGGATGATAAAAAGTTGAAGCAGTTAGTAGTTATAGGTGTTGCTAAGAGGGCTCGTCTTGAGGCTTTAGCCAAGGAAAAGTCAATCATACTTTTGGATGCCAAAAACGTACATTACTCAGGTGAAGGTCCTCACGAACAACCCATCTATGTCTAT
>JAJRVE010000084.1 GCA_024277445.1 Campylobacterales bacterium | reverse complement strand
ATAGTAATATTTATTATAAATGTATTTTAACAGAAATTATATAAATTGATGATTTTGTGCAGGCGGTGCCTACACGAATTAAAAGAAGTTGATTATTTACTTAGTGGAGAGAAAGGAACCAGTGCAGAACCCCAAGTAAGGCCCCCACCAAAGGCATCTAAAAGCATCATCTCACCTGCTTTAAGACCTCCCTCTTCGTAAAGATCGTTAATCGCCATAGGGATCGAAGCACCTGAAGTATTTCCATACTTATGTACCGTTAACACTACTTGATCTTCACGCATCTTCAGTGCATCACCAACCGCTTTAATAATACGGTAGTTCGCCTGATGTGGGATGAAGTGCGCAATGTCATCAGAGGCAAGGTTGTTGTCTGCTAAGATCGTCACAACATCTTTAGTCAAGGTACGTACTGCGATCTTAAAAGTTTCATTACCCTTCATCTGGATGAAAGAAGCTTCTGATTTAAGTTCATTTTGGTGAGGGTTACCTGTTCCACCGTCTGGTGTCATCAAGAAGTCACCAAGACTACCATCAGCAGCGATATGAAGATCAGTGATCCCTTCGGCTTTGTTCTCAGTCGCTGAGATAACCGCAGCGCCCGCACCATCACCAAACAAGATACACGTACCTCTATCGGTATAATCTGTGATCGCTGACATCTTCTCAGAACCTACGATCAAGATGTTCTTCTTCATACCTGACTCGATGAACGCTTTTGCAATTCCTAAGATGTAAACAAAACCAGTACATGCCGCAGAGATGTCAAAAGCAGGAACCTTGTCTAATCCCATCTTATGTGCTACCACAGTAGCAGTTGATGGCATGTTGAAGTAATCGGGAGAGATGGTCGCCATGATGATCATGTCGATATCACTTTTGTCTAAGCCTGAACGCTCAAGTGCGAGTTCAGAAGCTTTTACAGCCATGTCGGAAGTAGTCTCATTTTCAGCCGCTATGCGACGTTCTTTGATACCAGTACGTTTTGTAATCCACTCATCAGTAGTATCTACCATGTGTGTCAAGTCTTCGTTAGAGAGAATTCTTTCTGGCACATAAGCACCAATTGAGCTGAAAGCTGCGTACATTATTTTCCTTTAGCTAGTTCGCGTTCTATATGTTCGTTAACACCTGTGTCAACATAACGTATCGCTTGAAAGATAGCATTTTTAATGGCTTTAGGGTTACTCTTGCCGTGACCAACAATCGCGCACCCCTTAATACCAATAAGTGGTGCACCACCCTCTTCAGCATAGTCAGTCTCTTTTTTCAAAAGCTTGAAGACCTTACGCATCAAGAGTGCACCAGTAATAGCTACCGGTGATTTACGAATGTAATCTTTTAAGAAGTAAGAGATCGTTGCTGCTGTGCCTTCTGCTGTTTTAAGCACAAGGTTACCAATGAAGCCATCACAAACGACCACATCACATTCGCCATTGAAAAGGTCACTGCCTTCAACGTTTCCGATGAAGCCTTCAGAACCTTGAAGTCTTTTAAAGGTCGCCTTAGTTACTTCGTTACCTTTAGACTCCTCTTCACCATTCGCCAAAAGACCAACACGCGGTGCTTTAACACCCATAACATCATGAGCATAAAAACGACCCATAACAGCGAACTGTTCTAGGTGTTCTGGTGTACAGTCAACATTTGCACCAACATCTAGTACAGCAGTTCGGTTGGCACCTTTAGAAGGCATCAAAGTAATAAGTGCAGGACGTAGAACATTTTTCAAACGACCGAGTCTAAGTGTAGCCAGTGTCATCGTTGCACCACTGTGACCAGCAGAAACAACACCATCAGCCTCACCTTTTTTGACCAAGTCTACGGCCATAAAGATAGAGCTTTTTTTACGTTTAAGTGCGTCCGTTGCTGCATCAGACATGCTAATAACATCATCAGTGTCTATAATAGAAATCTTATTTTTATAACCCTTAGGTAACAAAGACAAAATCTCATCTCTTTTTCCCACTAAGATAGGTTCGAACTTACGCTCTTTTAGTGCTTGTATGGTGCCTTTTACAATTGGCTCGGGACCAAAGTCCCCACCCATTGCGTCAATCGCAATTCTAATCATTGATTATTTGTACTCGCCAGTAGTTGGGTTGATGTGGTGTGGTAACTTGTAAGTTCCATCCTTATCTTTAACTGGACGTGCTAGTGTGATCTTGTAGTGTGTTCTGCGCTTTGCTGAACGTGAGTGTGATACTCGTCTTTTAGGTACTGCCATCTTTAATTCCTTTCGTTGTTTTTACAGCTTTCACAGCTGTGATAGTCATTTTTGACCAGTTCGATCTCTGAGCGTATAAACTCATTAAGATCAAGATTTTCATCTATCTCAACAACGTCATAAGTCTCGTTAAAGCCCTTATAAACACCGTTTGAGATGAGAAGTTCTATTTTTTCGTGTAACATTGTAGCGAAATCTTCCGCACAAATGTCACAAGTGAGGTTTATCTCACCATTTAGCCCTGCTATTAGTAGCGCTAAGTTACGCTCTCGAAAAGAAACCTCTCCTTTGAGCGTGACACCATCTAAACTTATATCAAACTCAGTTGGTGTTGGTGTAATTCTTCTGAACGCTATGTTCATCTGTAATTACGCGATCTCTCTCTCAGCAAAGAAGAAAGCGATCTCAACTGCTGCATTTTCTACAGAGTCAGAACCGTGTACTGCGTTTGCATCGATGCTCTCAGCGAAATCAGCACGGATCGTACCAGCTTCTGCTTCAGCAGGATTTGTTGCACCCATAAGGTCACGGTTTTTCTGCATTGCAGAGTCACCTTCAAGAACAGTAACAACTACTGGACCAGAAATCATGAACTCTACAAGGTCCTTAAAGAAAGGACGCTCAGCGTGTACTGCGTAAAATGCTTCAGCATCTTGTTGAGAAAGTTGAAGCTTTTTAGTTGCTGCAATACGAAGACCATTGTCCTCAAAACGAGAAAGGATCTTGCCGATAACACCTTTAGCTACTGCATCTGGCTTGATAATTGATAGTGTACGTTCCATGAAGAACTCCTACATATATGAAAATTTTAGAGTGGGATTATACCGAAGTGTTGTTGTGTTTTAGTTTAAATTAATTTAGAAAAGAAAAATGAGGTTTTGAGAGAGTAAAAACGTATCGGCAAAAGCCGACACGCAGGTGTAGACTTAGTCTACAATGTTCTCGCGGTTTTTACGAGCGTCATCAGAGATATCATCTCTAAATGGCATTTCAGCATCTAGATCTTCCATTACGAAGTCTTTACCATCTACATAATTTGGACCGTTGAAGAACTCTTTGTCATCGCCAGCAAATTTCATGTCCCAAGTAATACAACCCTCAGTTGGACAAGATGTAGCACAAGCAGGCTCATCGTGATGATCAACACACTCTACACATTTGTCTGGATAAACGTAGTAAAGTTCCTCTCCCGTTGGGTTATCGTCCTCGTCTACGATTGCCTCTACTGGACACTCGTCGATACAAGCGCCACAGTTAATACATGTGTCATTAATAAATACTGCCATTGTCAGTCTCCTATAGTAATTTGGGTAACTATAACACAAGTACGTTAATTGTTTCTAAAATTATTGCCTAACTTTTCACCAATGTTCAAAATGTAACATATTGGAAAAGGCTCCCTAGTTATGGGGTTTTGAGAGAGGTTATCAGTTATTAAATAGGACAATTTTACTCTCTTTATTCCTTACTAGCTACCATCGCATGTTGGCGGTCCTGCTATCTCAAAAGGGTGGACTGTCTTATAGTACTTTCCATCACGCCCTTTACCTACGATCACAGCACGACGTTCACCAAAGTCTCTGGCTTTAAATCTAAAATCATAATTTGCCTTTTGACCTAAGGGAACATGAAAGGCGATCACCGCTTTGTTTACATCTCCATCTGCTAGGACAAGGATAGATTCTAACTCTTTTTGACTCTCAACCTTGATAGGGACCGAACCACCATTTACTGCAAGCTTTGGCATCTTCACACTAAACTCCCCTTCTCTAAACTTCACATTCCCGTAAAACTGCCTTATAGCCTCATTAATTGTTGTTGCAGACCAGACCTTTGGCTTCTGAATTCTGTAATCAACTGTATTGTTTAGATGGTACTCTTGCGCTTTAGCCCCTCTTGGGAGGTTCGCTGCTTTGCACATGCTAAAACCAACATTATCCTCAACACAGAGCAGAGGTTTTGTAGTCATGGTAGGTTTATAAATTAACTTCGCTTTAAGTATGGGATTCTTACTGAGTCTAGGAGTTAAAGTAGCATCCATTAACAATGTATCTTTAATTGTGACACGTAGATGCCTAAGATAATGAGCAGGTTGATTTCTCTTCTTTGCCATCTCTTGAGAGTACATTGGATTATGTATGAGCATTTTCATATTGAGATACTCTTTGTTCTGTTTGGCCTTTACTCTCATAGTGATAGGCTCAAAAAAGTATGCTTTTCCATTGATAACTTTTTCAAATTTCTTTTTTTCCGCCAACGCTTTTTCAGACTTAATGCGTGCTAATTCAGCCTCTTTCTTACGATCAAGGCAGACACGGTTTTCTTGGTGACGTGATCCTTTTGGATAAAGTCCCTGTAGGTAATCAATAACCACGCAGTTGTTACCATAGTTCGCCCACTTCAATGGTGTCTCATCCCTACGACACGTAGCATTATAAGCAACTCCCTTTTTAATGAGATACTTCACCATCTCCACACTACCATCTTGTGCGATGTAATGTAGTGTTGTACAGCCTTCTCTATCTTTAATTGTGACCGGAACTCCATAGCGTTCTAGCAGCTTCATGGTCTCGTCTTGCTCTCTCAATGCCGCTAACATCATCGCTTTTTTGCTTGCTTTGCCACCATGTTTTAAGAGTACCTCGAGTGCCGCAGTCTGACCCATACGCGAAGCGATCTCAACGGGTGTTGTACGTTCATGCCCTTTTATGTTTGGGTTTGCACCTAAGGAGAGGAGACGTTTTACCTCAACACTATTGCCCCGTAATGCAGCCTTATAAAGTAATGTTTGAAGTTGATCTTGACTCATCGGTTTTGGTACTTTTTTTGTGCCTTTGGCCATAGCTTGCGCTACATGATAAAGTTTTCCTTTTTTAAAGGTATAGACCGCTGAAGGGGCTCTTACACTAAAACTCACCACATACTTTTGAATCTCAATAAGTTTCGTTGGCCACGGTTTTTCACCTTTGTTCAATGTAAGGTGTGTCAGAGAACGACACTTAGAGATGCTACTCACCGTAATGCCATCCTGACTTTCTGCTCTATAGAGTAGATCTCCACTTACAACCACACTATTCTGACTTATGGTATCACGGCCAAAAGGTGCTGACAAGGTTTGAAAGCTACATCGCTTTCGCAGTTGAGCCTTTTTGTTCTGTTGATAAAAGGTCATGCGGTGCTTTTTTTCTAGAACCATGAGTTCGTCATTTACTACCTTAAGCCCCACTGCCTTTATACCTTGTAGGGCTGTTAGCGAAACTATTTTAGGCTCTATAGGGTTACTGATGTCAAAAGCTTTAACACGATTATATTGGTTGATAAAATAGAGTCGTTTTTTATAATAGACCATGGAACGTATGTACGCATCTTCAGCCACGTTATACTCTTGGTTATTTAGCTTCTTTTTTAGACGTAGAAGTGGCTTTGTCTTGTCAGTCACATCATATACATATAGATGGCGTTTCTCTTTTTGCCAATAGTGCGTGGAAGCGATGTAAAGCATGTCTTGAAGAACAACAAGCTCTTTAATCGTTGTACCAAACTTCAAGTTGCTAAGTAGCTTCGGTTTGCTCGGATCTTCTACATCAACAATACTTACCCAACCACGTTTACCCTCAAGATAGTAATCACCCTGCGCGACATAAGCGATCTTCTCTTTAACAACGACAGACATAGCACGCCCTGGTAATACAAGCGTTGAGATTTGCATTAACCTATCTGCTGATGTTGCGTCAACAATCTTTAAACCTTTATTACCATCTGCGATGTATAAAAGCCCCTCTGAAGTGACCATACTCTCGCCAGAAAGATCACTTAACTCCAACTTGACACGATTAGGCAGATCCACACTATCTTGTTGATGTTCTGAAGCAAAAAGGATGTTAACACTTTTGGTGTTGAGTGCGATGGTGTCCCCTGTTTTCAGGTTATGAAGTGTTGAATCCATCCAGACGATGTCACTGCGTTTGACTGTGGGTCCAAAGATAATAAAATCAGTATAAGGCCATGGGTACGAACCATCATAACCCAAGATCTTGGTTGTGTCGACCGCTTTAGAGTGCATATTCAACGTGTCATGTCCCCACCCCTCTTCAAAGATAACGATGTCGTTGCCTGAGCCCACATCAATAATGTCATCGCCAGCACCAGGATAGTAGATGTCATTACCCGTAGCATCATCGATCCAGTCATCACCTGAACCTAAAATCCCAGCTGTATCCCCTCGGTTACAGACAATCGCATGGTTCTCACTACCTAGTGCCAAAATAATCTGGTCTTCACTGTTAGGACAACGACTGTTCATGTTCCAATGCATTACACGTCTAAAGTCTAGATCGACATCGATTAGTTTATTTGTCTCTATGGGCGAAGCTATAAGAACTTTTTTAGGAAAGTAGCCAGCTTTTTGACCATCCACCATAAACTGTTTAAGTTTTTCTACAGAGTTAATCGTAGATGAACCTGCCGACAGTGAAAGAGTAAAGAGAGAGAAAAGTAAAAGGGAAATTAATATGTTCATGGTGCTATTGTAGCAGAGTAGTTGTGAAATATAATGATATTAAATGAAAATGGTAGTTAGATTAGAAGAGATGATACAAAAGTAAGTGACACACTTCACCCTAAACGGGAGAAGTACATCATGAAGGGTTAAAGGGCTAAAAAGCGCTTTATATCCTCAACTCTATCGAGTTTTTCCCAGGTAAAGTCTTGATCTTCACGACCGAAGTGACCATAAGCCGCAGTTTTACGGTAGATAGGACGAAGTAGGTCTAAAGAGTCGATGATACCTTTTGGTGAAAGGTCAAATAGCGCTTCAATACACTTCTCAATCTTCTCTTCTTCTACAACACCTGTACCATGTGTGTTCACCATAATAGAAACAGGTTGAACTACACCGATAGCGTAAGCTACTTGGATTGTAGCGCGTTCACACGCACCTGCAGCTACTAAGTTTTTAGCAACGTGACGTGCAGCGTAAGCAGCAGAACGGTCAACCTTTGTTGGGTCTTTTCCAGAGAAAGCACCACCACCATGAGGACAAGAACCACCATAAGTGTCTACAATGATCTTACGACCCGTAAGACCTGCATCACCCTGAGGACCACCAATAACAAAGTTACCTGTTGGGTTAATGTGGTAGATAGTCTCATCCGTTAAAAGTTCCGCAGGGATAGCGACTTTTATTACTTCATTAATAACATCTTCACGAAGTTGTGCCTGGTCAACATCATCATGGTGTTGTGTTGAGACAACAACCGTCTCAACAGCGACTGGCTTATCATCAACATAACGTACAGAAACCTGAGCTTTACCATCTGGACGGAGATAATCAATGATCCCTTCTTTACGTACCAGGGCTAAACGCTCTGTTAAACGGTGAGCGATATGAATAGGAAGAGGCATAAGCTCTTTTGTCTCGCTACATGCGTAACCAAACATTAGTCCTTGATCACCCGCACCGATCTCGCCATCTGCCTGATCAACACCTTGGTTGATGTCAGCAGACTGCTCACCAATACCGTTAAGTACTGCCGCTGCCTTATAGTCGAAACCATAATTAGCGTCCGTATAACCGATCTCTTTGATCACCTGTCGTGCAATCTCTTGCATTGGCGTGTACGCCGTTGTCTTCAATTCGCCTGCAATTACACAAAAACCATTTGAGACCAAAGTCTCACACGCCACGCGTGCTTTAGGATCTTTAGCAATAATGTCATCCAGAATAGCATCGCTAATCTGATCAGCCATCTTGTCAGGATGCCCTTCTGTTACAGACTCAGAAGTAAATATATACTCTTTAGTCATCGATTTCCTTTATTGTAAAAAGTCTTAAAAATATATCCAATTCGTCATTCCTGCGAAGGCAGGAATCTACAAATATCAATTTTCTAGTAGTTTTAGCTCGTGAATTCCTGCCTTCGCAGGAATGACAGACTAAATATACTCGATTAAATGAAAGATATATTTTATAACTTATTAAAATCCCTCATCCTAGTCCTGCCAATCAGGTCCTATAAAATGAAAGTTTGCGATTATAGCTGAAAGCTTTTTAAAGTTTTTGCCTTGTTTAGGTTTGCAGTAATTTATTTATTTTACTTCTGCTAAAATGCTCGCAACAAAATTAAAACAAACGGAGACTACTTTATGTTAGTAACAAACAAAGCACCAGACTTTACAGCAACAACAGTTCTTGGAAACAACCAAATCGTTGAAGATTTCAACCTATACGAAAACTTCGGTGAGAACGGTACTGTTCTTTTCTTCTACCCACTCGACTTTACATTTGTATGTCCTTCAGAGATCATCGCATTTGATCACCGTCTTAAAGAGTTCCACGATCGTGGTATTAACCTTATTGGTGTATCTGTTGACTCTCAGTTCTCTCACTTCGCATGGAAAGAGACGCCAGTAAACAAGGGTGGAATTGGCCAAATCAAATACCCACTTGTAGCTGACCTTACAAAAGAGATCGCAAAAGCTTACGATGTTCTTCTTGATGGTGGTGTTGCACTACGTGGTTCATTCCTTATCGACAAAGACGGTACAGTACGTCACGCAGTGATTAACGACCTTCCACTAGGACGTAACATCGATGAGATGATCCGTATGGTAGATGCAATGCTATTTACAAACGAGCACGGCGAAGTATGTGCTGCGGGTTGGAACAAAGGTGACGAAGGTATGAAGGCTGACACTGAAGGTGTTGCTGAGTATCTTGCTAAGCACGAGGGTGACCTGTAAGGTTTCCTCTCTAACTGCACTTCCTTTTGGAAGTGCAACTTCTTCTTTTTTCTACACTTTATCCAACACTTTTCTTACTCAAATACGACCTTACATTTAAACATATTGTCGCAGACGAATCAGTGGTTCCAAATAACAGACGACAAGAACATCTCAAAACCCTAAATTTGTTTAGGGAAATCACATCTTACTTCTTTAATGCATCCTCTGCTAACTGGCGGATCCAGTCATTAAACTTTATGTCATTTTCTAAACAGTACGCTGCGTAAGCTTTTAGCTCATCTATCGTCAACATAAGTTCTACCTCTTTTAGGTTCGCACCCTCTTTTAACAAAGTCTCTGTACTTTTCATCTTAACTCGCTTCTAGTTTAAATTCTCTCGGGAGTGGTACTTGCATCAACTGCGCTATGGCATGTACGAAGGTGTTTTCACTTTCGCTTACTTCTCCATCCACCTTAATCCCATACAAGACACCTTCAAAAATGCGCTCTGCGATAGCGGGCTTCGCTCTTTCTATCGCCATAACTGAACCTACAAACCGATCATGACTGATTGCATCTTTAGGGACATACTGCAGGGCTCCTGCTTTGATAACTTTTTTCGTACTTTCAAACGCAGCTTTTGCCTCTTGTTCATCACTGTACTGGGCTTGCATCAACATAGAGTAGATTACTTCGACCTCTTCTTTAATCGCACCAAGGTGGGTACTTGTTCGTTTGGGCACTTTTTTCAAGCCTAAGTGCATCTCTAATGGACGTTGGATAATGTACTGCAGACTCCATTCAAACAAGGTCACTTCATTGTCCACTGTTACAAAGTACTCTACTATCTTTTTAAATCGCTGATACTGTTCTATGGAGAGGCTTTTCAATGCATTCATACTTAACGAGATGATCAGTGCGCTTTGGTGTTTAAGATCTTCGTGAGGCTCACGCATAAAGTTTGCAAACTCTAACAAAAGGTATGGACTCTCTTCTTGCACCATTGCATAGAGCTCTTTTTTATACCTCTCTTCATACAACAAAGAGAGGATGACCGCCTGCGCGCCAAGTGGATCATTAAGGCGCTCGACGATCTTCTCATCTAACGACTCAATTTCTTGGGCTACCTGCTCAACATCCTCTTCTTTAATCTCACCAACCTTCATCATCGCCGCGGCGATAGCACCTTGTAAGAAACGCTCTTTGCGCTCCTCTTTTTCCTGATGTTTCGCTTGGTTTTTTTCTAATGTTTCGTTAAAAACATGCTCTCGTATTTTATTGTTGCGTTTGGTCTTTGGGTGGGTATATGTGCTACTAGACTTCGTTCGATCGTATTGAGGTAGTCGACCATTCCAGCGTGGTTCGATCTTCTTGATGCGATCATTAAGCGGTGGGTGTGTTGCCATCAATGAGCTAAACAAGGTCGTCACACCCTCAGCAAAATAGAGGTGACTATAAGTCTCTGCAGCAGGACTTTCAAGTTTCTAACTATAATAAGCGATCTTTTTTAAGGCACCGCTGATGCCTTGAGGGTACCGGGTGTATTGAACTGCAGTCGCATCGGCAAGGTATTCACGTTTACGGCTTACTTTTGCTTTGATCATCGAGCCAAAAAAAGTACCTACATAACCGATGATAAAGAGCCCACCACCAAGAACTAGCAAGTAGAGACCACCATTACCTTTTTTACTGTTGGACGAGCGTACACGGTGTGTAGAACGCGACATTGACCTTAATATGAAACGTCCTATCAGTCCTATCAGTAAGATACCATGAAGTGTTGCGGTTAACTGTAGGTTTAGACGCATGTCTCCATTGAAGATGTGACTAAACTCATGGGCTATCACCCCCTGTAACTCTTCACGATCAAGCTTCTCAATCGTTCCACTGGTCACACCGATCACAGCATCATCGAGTGTCAGACCAGCAGCAAAGGCATTAATGGCGCTGTCATCAAGCACATAGATGGTTGGCGTTGTTATGCCGGAGGCGATGGACATCTCCTCTACTACATTTAAAAGTCTTTTTGCTGAAGGGTCTTTAGTGTGGCGGTTGAGTTTTTGACCACCTAAGGCGACGGCGACTGCTTTTCCGCCACTTGAGAGTGCACTGTACTTAAAGAGCGAACCACCCACAACCACGAACAAAACCCCAATAGTAACCTCATACAAAAGTTTCGGTTTTATGTAGGCTAATGGATCACTCAAAAATTGTGCGACAGAGATGTCATTTAGGTAGGCATATAAACCGGTAAGAAACAAAATTGTGATGAGAATAAGGGCGAGGACCGCAAGTATAAAAACACCCACAAGCCACATCGTGTGACGACGGGCGTGTTCTTGTTCTTGAAAAAAGTTCATCTATACGTTAAAAACTAACTTTTGGTGCTGCCTGCATCGCTTTAGAGTCTTCAAACGCTAACATCTTAGCATCGGTAGTAAACCCAAACATCGAAGCGATCTGGGTTTGAGGGAAGGATTGTCTATAAGTGTTGAAAGCTAGGACAAAGTCATTGTAGGCTTGACGTGCAAAGGCTATGCGGTTTTCCGTTGTCGTTAACTCTTCGGTTAACTGCATCATGTTTTCGTTAGCTTTCAAGTCAGGATAAGCTTCCATCACAAAGCTCATCTTACCCATTGCACCGACAAGACCCTGCTCTGCTTGGTTAAACTTAGTCACCGCTGTAGGATCATCAAGTTGACCTTCCATATCTTTCAGTGCACCTGAGGCAGCATTACGCGCTGCAATAACAGCTTCAAGCGTATCACGCTCATGCGCCATATACTTCTTAGCCACCTCAATAAGATTCGGAATAAGGTCGTAACGACGCTTTAACTGAACCTCAATCTGCGCAAAACCATTGTCTATCTGATTTTTCTTCGCAACAAGACCATTATAAATCGCAATTCCATATAACGCCAGTAAAACCAAAATCCCTAAAAAAATATAACCACCCATAAACACTCCTAATAAATAATAATTTATAATAACATAGTTATATTAATAGATGATATTTAGCGGACTAAAGCACCTAACACAGCTGAAAATAGCATCAGTACTATCAGAGCACCCCACATCGAAAAAAGTTGGTCTTTAAAGTTTTGCCATACATCTTTGACTTCGTCATTAAAGTTGTGTTCTGTTTCGTTGTATTCCTCTTCTATCTCATCTAAGGTTCTAAATGGGCGGTTCTTCTTATCATCCATGCTATTCTCCT
>JAJRVE010000083.1 GCA_024277445.1 Campylobacterales bacterium | reverse complement strand
TGTCCAGGGTAAACCGTAGCGATGGCATAGTTTTGCATATCGATCACTTCGATGATAGAGTAGTAAGGATAATTAGGTACTGTAAATGTTGCACCTTTACTGATGTCCACAACGGCACTTGAGTAAAAACAGTCCTGGTTTTCTCTAATAACCTGCTGCGATTTGACATTAGATATGCTACGTTTATGTGACCACTTGTTTACTTTTGGCTGAGACTTCAATGATCTTTGTATATTAAAATCTGTCTCAGTTACACGGTACTTAAACGCCTCAGAGTTAGCGTCAGACTTAGTTGAGACAGCTTGTGCATTAACACCCATCAAAACAGAAGCTGCGATAGCAGTTATTACTAGTAGTTTACGCATTATTTAGCCTTTTTTGTTGAAACTTCAATTTTTGGTGGAGTCCACTCACCTTTTAGGACATTGCTCTTTGGCCAGTATGCACGAATGTAAAGAGAGTAGTTCCCTTTATGTGGTGCTGGAAGCCAGTTGTTTGTCTTTTTACCGCCTGGGTTTTTGTCTTGTACGTAGATAGTTAAACTTCCATCTTTGTTTTTCACAAGGCTTTTGTTTTTTGTACCCAGTGAAAATCGGTTGAGCTTGTTAGGTACAAAAAAGTGCTCTTCATTGTAGAGTGTCAGTGACCAAAAACCATTGACTGGTGGTAGTTCACCCTTGGCAAAGGTTACCGTATAGTTTTTGCCAGCACTTATACGCTGTTTGTTCGAGTCAAAGTCCGCACCATAGTAAACAGTCTCAACACCTCTGTTAGAGAACATGTTACCCTTAGCGGTAGCTGTTCGTTGGAAGTAGCCATATCCAAACTGTGCAGCATTAATCTGAGTACGCCATCCATTACCTGCATCTACACCGTTGTTACGGTATTCAAACATGTCAGAGATGATCTCTTTTTCTGTATCTAGCGCTGCTTTTACCAATGCTTTTTTAAGCTTAGGATTTTTCTTCGATGCATCCACAAGTGACTGCATCCAGCTGTAAAGTGCCTCTTCTCCTGGAAGTGGTTTTACCTGGTTGAGTACTCGCTCAAGATCTTGCGGGAAAGTACTTGGCTCAACCCATTTGGTCTCTGCTGATCCACTTGCCTTTTTTCGTTTTAGGTCTGGGATTTTACTCCAGTCTTTTGTTTTCATTTTGCCATCGTATTGACTTAAAGGATAAGCCATTACTTGATTAATAAGTGGTCTAATCGCTTCACGGTCTGCTTTAGTATCATCCATAAAGACACGTGGGAAAACGGCTGCTATGTTTGTACTTGAGCGAAAAACACCCTTAACACCTTTAGGTACTTTACCCTTCCAGTTTTCTCCGACAAGCAGGTAATGTCCTGGCTCAGTTTTATACTGTTGACCCACTTCACAAAAAGAGTCTGTACGCTGATCAATGATCTGATAGACCCAAAAGCGCCCTTTAAAGTCAGGGACTTGTATGATTGTTGGTTCTTTGTCCAGAGAGAAAAAACCAGCACCATAAACAACATCCTGATTTGGCGAAGTGACGAAGCGTTGTGATGGTTCCATGTAATCATGAAGCATAGTGATCTGACCAATAGGTGCTACCGGAAGTATCCCACCTAAGAGTGAAGACTCTTTAACTTGTGAGAACATTGTGTGACGGCTGTTCATGTTGATAAGTGGCCAAGCCCAGATGTATGCCATACGCCCAAGTGTTTGAACATAGGCTTCAGAGAGTGGTGCACCTGCAGCAAATGTCGGAACATCTGCTGCTGTTTTAGGTGCAACAAGCTTTGTGAGTACCTTTGTTTGCGGTTCAATAAAACCTGCATGTAGTACGCTCAAACAAGAGAGGCTTAAAAGTGCCGAAGTAATGAGTGCTTTTTTCATACATAGAATCCTTTTACTTTTAGTGATAGTGTAGTGTAGCTTATCTAGATGTAAAAATCTATTTGAGGGGCACTTAACTTTCATACCTCTCAGCTTAGGTAGAGGGGTCAATTACTATTGCTAACTCTTTTGTGTTTTTGTTAGCTTGCGTGCAAATGGTCGGCTTCGGACTTAAGTCTTTCTGCGATCCAAACTTTGATGATGGACTGTCTTGTTACCCCGATTTTTTTTGCTTCTTGATCTAGGGCTTGAATCACCCATTCAGGAAAATCCACATTTACTTTTCTTGTATCTGTTTTCAATTGACTGAAGTCTTTCAGCTTCATTGACTTAGAAAAATCCAGATGCTCACTAATATCTTCGTTGTTATCAAATTTGTCATCAAACGCTTTAGTTGTTATTGTTTCATAGTTTGTCTCCTCATTTTTTCTACATCTTCTTACACTGATAGTACGAAATACATTTTCTCTCATTGTAAAAATAGCAACGTAGCACTTTGTTTTGAACCTAGAAATTAAAGCATATCTTGTTTCATCATCTAGGTGTATTAGCTGGAACAATGAGTGCCTTCTCATCTGGTGATAATTTTAAAATCATCTCTAGTGTTGAAAGGCTATTAGAAAATCTATTTATAAAAGAAGAAGATAGTTTTTTAATTATTGTATATACTTTAAGTAAAGAACCAAACATAACGATATGAGAACTGGCTGAACAATATGGACTTACTGTCAAAACACTCGAACGTAAGTTTTATAGTAGAGTAGGGATATCTCCCAAAAAGTTTGCTCGTATTAAAAGAGGGCTTGAACAACTTGGTCATGGTGGCACTTGGGTTTAGATATTTTGATAAAGCACACTTCAACAGTGAATATAAAAGATTAGTAGGGTTTACACCATGCAGTGAGACTATGTCTATTTTGTACAATTCATAAGAGAAGTCTATAAGCTATAATGTATTTATCAAAATTTAAAGGATGAAAAATGAAATTTGGATATACGATAATATATGTAGAAGATGTACTAAGCACTGTAGCTTTTTATGAAAAGGCTTTTGGCTTTGAACGTGGCATGGTGGTTGAAGAAGAGGGTATAGTCTATTATGCAGAACTCAAATCTGGAGAAACCACTATAGCTTTTGCATCTTATGAGATGGGCAAAATGAACTTTGATGACAAATACCAAAGGATAACACGAGAGGGCAACCCAGTAGGGATTGAACTCGTTTTTGTAGATGAAGATGTAATAAATGCAACTGCTCACGCTGTGAAAAATGGTGCCCAACTTATAGCTGAACCTAGTGAAAAAGAATGGGGACAGACTGTGAGTTATGTACGGGCCATAGAGGGTACGCTGATAGAGATTTGTTCTCCTATGGGTACGCAATAGAGTACCTTTGTTATACTAAGGAAAAAGATAGATCAAAAAAAGTTTAATTTATAAAATGAGGTCAGGACACCAATATTAATTTTACCTATTTGGCACAGAAGTACCTTCATGATCTCTAATCCGCGATGAAAAATCTTCATTGACTTCGGATGATAGTGCTCTTTTGTTGATGTGTGAACGTTTTTGTAGCTCTTCGAACGTTAGACCGTCTGTTCTTAGGTGACCTGTTTCGTAGAGGTATTCTGGGACGTAACCACTGGCTAGGATTTTCCAACTTAGAGGGATATGCTCTATCTTTCCGCTGGCGTTTAGCCAGATGTTTGTCGTGCAGTTTGTGGTTAGGGTGTTGTAAAACTCAGGCTGTTTTTTAAGCTCATTCATCTTCTCTATGTAGGTTAAAAAAAGGCTTCGTGCCTCTTGTAGTGTTCCTGTGGTCGGGTAGATGTAGACATCTTCGATGGGGTTGAAACGATAGTTGGTGCGTAGGCCTATGACGTCGCGTTCATCGGCTACGACGTAGTAGAGTTCGTATTGGCGGAAGAAGCCTTTAATCGTTGAGTAGGCTTCACCCTTCTCTTTACGTGTCTCTATGGAGATCGCCAAGTGTTCACCATCTGAAAAGGCAAAACTTACAAAAACATGCGCAACAGCAGGTCCCATCCAGTAGACAGAGATGATATCGACCCCTATGAGCTTGCTCAAGTCATACGTCTTGTCATAATAAGCGGGGGTGTAGTCCGTTTCACTACGGTAGTTAAAGTTGCGTATGTTGTGGATCGTGATGTTGTTCTCTTCTTGCACTGCGTACGGCAAAAGGGCAACATCTTCTTGCCACTCTCTTGTGTTGGAAGGCTCGACAGAGACAAACCATCCTATGACAACAGCAAACAAGAGTCCATGAAGTGCAAGCGCGCGCCAACGCCAGCGATGAAAACCAAGCATGATCAACGAGGTTAAGGCCACAAGTCCAAAACTGATGGCTAAAGCGTAGCGACCACTTTCATTAAACGGAGTGACATGAAAAAGGGCTAACGCGCCCCAAGTACCGACCAGTATAATGATGAGACCAAGCAGTATCAGTCCAGAGATAGTCAGAAGTCTAAACATCAAAACTACACTGAACACATTGGCATTATGAAAGTTCTACCGCTTTTTTATAGGCACGTTCCACTGCATCGATACAAGCTGCTCTAACATTACCATCTTCTAAGGCACCATAACCTGCGGCCGTTGTACCACCTGGACTCATCACACCATCTTTAAGCAGTGCAGGATGAACATCTTGGATGAGCTCGCCGAAACCACCAAAGAGCCCACGCATGATCGCCATCGCGTCATCACGTTTTAGTCCCTGTTTCACTGCACCATCCGCCAAGGCTTCTGCCATAAGCGCAAGATAAGCAGGACCCGAACCAGCTAGTGCTGTAGCGATGTCGATCTCTTTTTCAGACCCCAACCAACGCACAGCACCAATCGCACTAAAAAGTGTCTCAGCCTCGCTTTGGTACGCTACATCACCTGTCAATGTCGTCATAGACTTCTTTACCGTTGCTGCAAGGTTAGGCATAGCACGAACAACCGCTTTCGTCTTAATGTTCGATGCCAAGGTAGCTAAAGTCGTCCCCGCAAGCACCGAGTAAACCACCTTAGCCTCACCCACAAACTGAGCAGCCACCTCTTGCACGTTGTACGGCTTCACACAGACAAGCAAGGTCTTACCATGGATATCAAAGGCATTAAGAAGCGACTTCTTAACCTCACAACCCAAAGCTGCTTCAAAAGCATCAAGCTTCTCCATGTTACGACCCACAACCTCAATGCTATACGCATCTTTAAGCCCCTGAGCAATAGAGAGTGCCATGTTCCCGTTACCAATAAATGTGATTGT
>JAJRVE010000082.1 GCA_024277445.1 Campylobacterales bacterium | reverse complement strand
GTAGCTAATCGTGTGGAAGCTAAAACAGGGTTATAAAATCCCCATATCAGCAAACTGCTGTGCGTTCATCTTTTCTCTGTCACCATTTGGTGTATAGATGTAGCCTTTTTTGGCGTGGCCATTTTCCATGTTGATCTTGTATTTGAGGTTGCCATCTGGGTAGTACTCTTTGAGGGTACCGTATAGGTTTCCATTGTCATCAAAATATAACTTGGCTTTGAGATTACCGTTGGGATAGAGTACTTTTTTAGTCCCTACATTATGATCATCCACAAACTTGGCAACAGACTTTAGCTCGCCTGTCGGATAGTACTCTTTTTGGGTACCGTGGATCTTGCCATCACGCATAGGTATCTCTGCTTTGAGTTTGCCATTTTCATAAAAGCCGTAGGTGACACCGTTGACTTTGCCATTGCGAAAGTTTGTCTTTGTCTTGAGTTGACCATTAGGGTAGTAGGCACGAGCAGGCCCATTCATTTTGCCATTTTCATAGCTACGTTCAAATTTGACTTTGCCATCAGGATAGAGGCTTTTTTTGACCTCTGCACTGAGGGTCGTTGTCGCTAAGATCGCCGCGAGGGCGAGGGGAATTGTTTTAGAGAGTTTCATCTTTTTTCCTTGTGTTGAGTTGGGTTGTCTTCATCTATAGTCCTAGTTCGTCAGGGTCGACATGGGTCTTAATACCTTCACCTGGGTGTGGGTGTGGGATAAATTCTGAGTCCATGGGGCAGATCGCCTGAATATTGTCGATGAGTACAGGAACCAAAAAGAGTGAGACCACAGTCGCAGCGATAGAACCGAAGATAAGGGCAATACCAAGACCACCAAAAATGGGGTCAGTTGAGAGTAAAAGACTTCCCAAGATGATGGCAACTGCTGTCATTAAGATAGGCTTGGCTCTAGTTGCAGTAGAGATAGCAATCGCGCGACGTTTCTCGACCCCTTTCTCTATGAGTGCTTTTGAGAAGTCGATGAGCAGAAGTGAACTTCGCGCACTGATCCCCATTAGAGAGATAAAGCCGATGAGTGAGGTGGCAGTCAAGAAAAAGTTCGTTCCCATAGCGATCAGTGAGATGATGTCGGTGATGAAGTGTCCTACGATGACACCAATGATAGAGAGGAAACTCGCAAGCAAGATGACTCCACTGAGTGCAAAGGATTTGTAGTAGACTACCATGAGTAAAAACATCAAGATAAGTGCTGCGATAAAAGCACCTCCAAGGTCACGGAAGGTGTCTAAAGAGACTTTCATCTCACCATCCCAACGCAACAACATCTTCTGACCGCTCTCTTTGTCGACAAGGTTGAGGTCGAACATGTAGGTTGACATCCCCGGTACCTTAGTGATGTTAAAGTCATCAGCAAGCTTTTCAAGTAGGCTATCCCTTGCGTCTAGTAGTGGATAGACCTGAGAGACTAAGTCACATTCTGAGGTGATGGTGACAAGGTTGTGGAGGTCTTTTCTAAAGATGGTCGGATCGGAAGGCACCTCTTGGATGGTGACGACCTCTTTAACTGGGATCATCATACCTTGCTTGTTCATGAGTTTGAGGCGAGAAAGTTTCCATGCCAAACCTGACTCGGAGTTACTGTTAACCGTACGACTCTCATCATCAAGACGTACAAAGATAGGGATTTGGTCTTGTTGTGTTTTGGAGTTTTTGACGGCAACGACCATCCCTTCAAAGGCAAGGTAGAGGATGTTGTTGACCTGTTCGACACTTAGACCACTTCGTATGATCTTCTCTTTATCGGGTGTGACCTCATAAAAAGGGTAGATGTCATCTTGCATGATGTCCACATCTACAAGTCCTTCGGTCTCTTTTAAGACATTGGCTATCTTAATAGCGGTTTGACGCATCAGCAGATCATCGGTTCCAAAGAGGTTGACAACGATGGTTGCCATGGTAGGTGGACCAGAAGGCATCTCCACAAACTTTATGGTGGCGGCTGTCGCTTTGGGTTCACAGAGTGCTAGCACTTCAGGACGAACACGGTGCACCATGAGGTACGAAGGCTCTTCTCGGTGATGCTTGTCAGTCAGGTTTACCACGATCTCGGCTTGGTTTTTCATGCGTTTAAAGTCACTTCCTTTAACGAGACCAGCATAGTCTAGGGGAGCTCCTTGTGCTAGGTAGACCTCCATGTCATGCACGCTTGGCTCATGTTTGAAGTATTCTAAAACACAACTGGTGACCCGCTCCGTGTCGGCAAGTGAGCTGTTGGTGGCAGTGTCCACATAGATACTAAAGGTGTTGGCACTTTTACCCGGAAGCATCTTGGCAAGTACGATCTTAGTTGGGATCATCATCACGGCAAGTAAGAAGGCTATAGCGATGTAGATGAGAACACGTCGCTTCTTTTTGGGAGAGTTTAAAATACCGTAGATTAACTCTTCCATTAGTGGGTCCCTTTAGCACGTTTGATAAGCTTCTTAGCGAGGTACGGGGTGAAGACATAGGCGACAAAAAGAGAGACACCTAAGGCTACCGGCACGTTTAGCGGTATGGGCTTCATAAACTGTCCCATCATCCCCCCTACAAAGGCCATAGGTACCATGGTTAAGATGATAGCGATGGTCGCGATGTTAGTTGAAGGTCCGATCTCATCCGTTGCTTCGACGATGATCTCATCAAAACTTTGGTCTGCCGTCTCTTTAAGGTGCATCCTTCGGTGGATGTTCTCGATGACGATGATGGCATCATCTACGATCAGACCTAGACTCAGTAGAAAGGCGAAGAGGGTAATACGGTTAATGGTCTGGTCGGTCATATAAGCGATAAAAAGTGTGGTTGCCAAGATCATAGGCACTGCAATGGAGACGACAAGTGACTCGCGCCATCCTAAAAAAGGGATGAGAATAAGACCGATGATACCAATAGTGATAACAAGGTGGTGGATGAGCTCATTAACCGCTTCATCAGCGCGTTCACCATAGTTACGGGTAATGATGTAACCAATACCTGCTTCATCTAAGATAGCTGTTTTTTCTTTTAACATCTCGACTACATTTTCAGTGATATGAACGGCATTAGTACCCTTGAGCTTAGAGACGGTCAAGGTCACTTGGTCTATGGGTTCACTAAAGGTCTCATTACTTTCACGCATCGCAAGCTGTGAGCGCTGAAAGTGTTGCATGTCCCAGCTAAACTCAACATCGGCAACATTTTTAAGGTAGATCGGTGAACCCATATATTGCGCGACAATAAGATTTTGGATGTCCTCAACGGTTTCAATCGAGTTTATAACACCAAACACGATGAGCGACGCTCCTTGGGTAGGGGCTTGAATGTTGGGGGCATTGTCAGCTATGGCTTGAATAGACTGGGTAATCTGCCCTAAAGAGAGGTGATAACCTGAGAGCTTATCAAGGTCTACTTGAATGTTGAATTGGGGATGATGAATCCCTTTAAGGGTACTTTTGGAGACATTGTCAATGGCATTAATATCTTGTTGTATCTCACGTACCACATGATACTGCTCTGAGGTACTTGGATGACGGTGCTCTTTTTGATAAAAGGCGACGGTAGCAACGGGGATGTCGATGTCGATGTCAAAAGGTTTGATAAGGGGTTGTTTGACACCAAAAGGAAGTTTGTCCATGTTCTGCATGACTTTGTCATAAAGCTTGAGGTTACTTGACTCTCTATCTTCACCGATGAAGTACTGCACATTAATCATACCGACATTGTTCATAGCGGTACCATAGACATGTTCCACACCCTTGATCTCACGGATGCGACGTTCTAAAGGTTTAATGACAACGTTGGTGATGGCCTCAGGCGATGCACCTGGAACAACAACGATGATAGAACCACCACTAACGGCGATCTGTGGGTCCTCTTCACGCGGGGCGATGTTAAGGGTGATGTAACCTAGCAGTAAGATTGAGATGAGCATAACCATAGTCAATGGGTTGTTTAAAAATATCCTCGCCATGACACCAGCAATATTTTTACTGTGGTACTGCTCTTCTTGCATTGCCTATTTCCATGCCATCTGGTTCTTGTCCACCTTGACCAAAATCTTGGCGTACATACCGGGAAAGATCTTTTCGCTTGTTTTTTTGAAGTCTACGATCACTTTAAAGGTGTGTGCCATAGGATTAGCACTCGGAACTATCGACTTAATGATCCCTCGTGTAGTCAACCTTAAAGAAGGAATGGTAACGGTGACTTTTTGGTACTTCTCTACATAACGAAGGTCAGACTCTGCTACTTGACCTTCAATCTGAAGATGATCAAGGTCGACAATGATCATAGTGAGCATACCTGGTGCGATGAGATCACCAACACGAATACGCTTTTCAACAATGATACCATCATTAGGTGCTTTGACTTCAAGGTACCCCGTAATGGTAGAGATCTGTTTGATCTTCTCTGCGGCATTTTTGACTAAGACTTGTGCTGATGCAAGCCCTGCTTCAACATTGTCTGCGGTGATGTCTAGGTTTTCAAAGTCTGCTGTGTTAACCATGCCTTTTCGTGAGAGGTTACGTTTTTGTCGTTCTATGTTCTCTTTACGGGTACGATAAACATCAACAATGGAGAGGGCTTGTTCGAGTGCTAGATCGGCTTGTTCTTTTAAGATGTCAAATTCTGCGGATTCGAGTTCAAAAAGGGTATCTTCACGTTCTACTCTGTCGCCCACGTCAAAATAGACATGTTTAACATAACCCATATAACGCGCACCAATCATCTTTTGGTTATTGGAGATGACGGTACCTGTCAGTTTGAGCTCTAGCGCAGAGAGTTGTGTTGTTAAGAGAAAAAGTATGAGTAGTTTGACGAATTTCATTTATACCTTTAGCTTGCATCTTTTTATAAATACGATCGTTAGACAGGATAGTCCAACTATTGTAGTCCTTTTAGTCAGGACTTTTGCTTAATCTACCACGTACGCAGTTGAGAGTGACACTCCATGCACTGTTTCATGATCTTAGTGTAGGCTTGAATAGCTTGTTGGGCGTCGCCATTTTTAAAACGTTCTAAGATAATTTTAGCTTTTTGATCGATCTTTTTAGTCGTTTTATGAGAGAACTTCACCTTCTCATTCATATAACGTGTCATAGGATCTTTTTCTTCACGCTCTTCTAGCGGTGGTTCAACACGTCTTACAGCATCAGAGAGCTTAAGTGCGCCATCTTGGACAATATCATTGTTATTGTAGAAAATACCAGTCTGTATCTGTGACATCGCTTCAGCCATGATCTGCATATCTTTAATACGATCAGCCTTAGTGTAGTCTTTTGCCATGAGTGCTCCAGCAAGTAGTAGAAGTAGTGCTAACTTTTTCATCTGTTTCCTTTTAGTTTTCACATCTATCTAATGTGTAATATAAGGCAATCAACTCTTTGAACGAATAAAAAGTTGTAGTTGCCTTGAGATGATTATAGCCAAAGATTTTTTGAAGTGTGTACAAATTGCAAAAAGTAACACATCAATGTTTTTAGGTGACTTCTATGTGATAAAAAAGGGTAAAAAGGTGTCTATGCCCCTAAAAATAGGGCTGTAAATAAATACTAGTATAAGAATAGTATATAATCTATTATTAACTGTTATAATCCTATCTAAAGCAAGTAATATAGGGGTCTATCACTCTTTTTTATACTAAGTTTCAATTTAAATATTAACTATAGTTATATGGGAATTTAAGACACACTTTAGGTTTTGAGAGCTATAGTTGACCCAGACAGAAGAAAAATTGTAGTCAAAATATCAAATTCTTTAGAGAGTAGGGTGTTGTTATTACAATTAAATTAAAGGATCAAAATGAAAAAAACAATTGTAGCAAGTGCAATCGCATTTAGTGTATTAACAACGGCAGCAACAGCAGGTGACTTTAGTTTTGGTGATATGTTTAAAGACATGAAAGATGCAACAACGACGATGAGTCATGATGCACGTGATACAGCTGACTCCATGAAAGATGGTGGTGTTGAGGTCTCTAAGAGTGGAGAGCGTACTGTAACTAGTGTTAGTCATGATGCACGTGACACAGCGGTTAAAGCCTCTGATGATCTTAAAACGAGTGAGATTGCTACGGTTAAGAGTGGTGAAGTGACATCGACTAGTGTTAGTCGTGATGTACGTGACTCTACAGTTGAACTGGCAGAAGACACTAAAGATACAGCATCGAACACAACACGTGACTTTAAAGACAGCTCGACAATGGCGACGAAAGACTTTAAAGACTCTACCGTTCAGGTCTCTCATGACATGAGTGACTCAACTAAAACTGTCTCTGGCGATCTTAAGAGCTCGACAGAAACGACGTCGAACAATCTTAACGATTCTACTAAGACAACGTCAAATAACCTTAACGACTCTACGAAGACGACTTCAAACAACTTGAATGACTCAACGAAGACAACGTCAAACAACCTTAATGACTCTACTAAGACGATCTCAAACAACATTGATGACTCGACTAAGACTATCTCAAATGACGCAAGAACATCGTCAACAACAGCGTCAAATGATATGAGAGACTCAACAGACTCTATCTCTGACAATGCAAATGACTCAACTAAGACAGTCTCTAACGACGCGCGTAAGTCAAGCGTTGAAGCATCACATGATGCACGTAAGTCGACAGACTCTGTAGCAACAAACGCAAATGACTCATCACGTTCTGTTTCAAACAATGCGAGTGATGCAACACGTACACTTTCTGAGAGTGACTATGCTGATTATAAGCGTTGGAAAGCCTCACAAAAATAGTACTTCTAAGGTAGAGAGTTTCTCTCTACTTTAAAATCTATGTGTAAAAAATAGCTACTATTTTTTACTTGTAAATTTTATAGGATGACATATGATCAAAAAAACTTACCCTCTTATCGTAATCTCCACACTTGCTCTTGTCTCTACTCATCTCTTTGCCTCTGAGACCAGTGTTATTAATGTGACTGTCCCTAAAGCACCCAAGGTCAATGTCACTGTTCCTGCAGTTGAATTGGTGGTTGATGGAAAAAAGGTCTCGCGTACAAGTACTAAGTTGACATCGTCTGATGATGCTCCAAAAGAAGAGGTTAAAAAAGAGACTACTTCAGAAGAAAACTCTAGCAATTATGGAATCGTAAAGGGTAAACGTTATCCACCTGAGTATTTTAGTAAAAAAGAGGTGAAAAAAGAGCCTCAAAAAGTTGAAGTAGGTGAGGTTGCCAACGACAGAATAGCTGCATACCTACAAGCACCACTATTAACGCAAGATGAGGTCGTTGCAAAACTCAAAGCAGCAGGATTCACACCGCTGAGCAGTTATAAGGTAGATAAAAAAGGGAAGGTGACTTCCATCATCTTTAGTGATGATGCACTAGTTAAAAAAGCCTCTAAAAAAGGACGAGGCTTTGCAGCTTCATTGCGTCTGCTAATTGACAAAAAGAACAACCAGATTAGTATCTCCAACCCTATCTATGTACAAAAAGCCTTTCTTCAAGATGACTATGATGATGTGTTAGCAAAAGCAACACTAAAACGCCTGCGCGACAACTTTGAAGGTCTGAAAAATTCTAAAGATGTGGTCAAGTTTATACGTCTTCCACGCTACAAGTTTATGAATGGTATGCCTGTTTATGAAGATATGATTGTTGTCAAAGAAGGTAGCAATGCGTCGCTTTTAGAGAAGGCTAGAAAGTCTAAAAAAGTAGTGTTCGAGCAGAAACTAGAAAATGGTTCTACACTTATCGGTGTGAAGCTATCTAAACGTACGACGAAATTTGTAAAGAAGATCGGGTATCAAAATGCTGAGTTGTTGCCGTACCCTGTATTGATAGAAGATGGTAAGGCATACGCTTTGGCACCGAAGTATTATATTGCGGTGATGTATCCTCTGCTTTCGATGAGTGAGTTTATGAAGATTGCGACAGTACCGGGAGCCATAGCAAAAGACTTAGATAAGCTCTTCCGCTAAAAGTTAAAAGTTCCAGCTTCGGCGCGATTTACACCGGAGCTCACCTCTCCACGCACACTAGTGCGCTCTCGGGTTCACATCCAGCACAACTCACACCAAATCTGAAACTTTTATGACGGGGGAACTTGTTTGGGGTGGCGACTGTGGTTCGACGAGCTTCGCCGTCGCTTTAGTTGCTACTTCACAAGCAGTTCAAACTCTCCGTCATCCCTGCGAAGGCAGGGATCAACGAATTTCAACCTTCTAACAGTTTAAGATCCCACTAAGACAAAAAAAGCCATCCTGATTTCCCATTTCCCATTTCCCATTTCCCATTTCCCATTTCCCATTTCCCATTTCCCATTGTACTCCTACTCACAGACACCTCACGCTTCTCTTGTTATACTGTTCTCATATCAAGATAAGTGACAAAGTAAAATGGGTCTATGACTCTGCCGAACGTAAGTCAGCGTATGCCTCATTTTCACCGGGACAGCCTATTACGGGTGGACGTCTCTCTTTTAAAAATGCAAACTGTGTCTTAAATAATGAGGAGGTGAGCAAGGACTTTTCAGTCACTTTTGGAAAGGGTGTGAAGTACCCCTTTAAAACCTCTTCTGTCTTTGGGCGAAGCGCCATGAGCGATGGGGCTATCTCTCCTGAGGGTACACGTGCTGTTTCTAAGGGGGCGTTTTTAGGTAAGTTTCCGATTAACACAGGTGAAGGGAGTTTGACTTCCAACTTCTTATACACCCATCAGTTTTGTGATGCCAACCGCAGTTACTTGGATGTTAAAGAGGGTACACTGTTCGCTAAAGGTGTTTATAAAATCGTGCGAACATTCTTAAATGAAGCAACGGCGCAAAGCGTTTATCGTCATATGGTAATTGAGACCTTAGATGAAGAGACCTACTTGTTTGATAAAAAAGTACTGCTCTGTTACCGTATGAATTGGAACGCACCGCTAGACTCTTTTCCTCAAGATGTTCCAAGTGACCTACCAGACATCGTCTTTCAGATGGGGAGTGGACTCTATGGTGTACGGGATGATAGTGGGAAGTTTGATGCTGAACGTTATCAAAAAGTGATGCGATTTTGTAAGATGACAGAGATTAAGATGGCGCAAGGGGCAAAACAGACAGGCGGTAAACTTCTGAAAGATAAGGTAAGTGAGGCCATCGCTTACTATCGAGGAGTAGAGGCGCACAAAGATCTTTTTAGTCCGAACCAGTTTCCTTTTGCACACAACCTAGAGGAGCTGTTTGACTTTATGGGTAACTCAAACGCTTGAGTGATAAACCGGTAGGGGTGAAGATAGTTGTCTCCTCTGAAGAAGGTTTTGATGAATATGCACAGCTTATTAAGAAACGTGTGGAAGCAGGTTCAAGTGCTTATCCTGATTTTTTAACCATAGATGGTGGTGACGGAGGTAGCGGGGCCGCACCTTTGGAGATGATGATGACGGTAGGTATGACGATCTCTAAAGCGCTCTATGTGGTTGATAAAGCTCTCAAAGATGTAGGTGTACGTGAGAAGGTGAAAGTCATTGCGAGCGAGAAGGTCTTAACCCCTGATGATGCAATCGTGCTCTTTGGTATTGGTGCAGATTTTGTAGCAATAGCCCGTGCTTTTATGATGAGTGCTGGTTGCATACGAGCAAGAGAGTGCTCGGGTGCTCATGGTCGTCACTGCCCAGTGGGTCTTGCGACGCAAGACAAGAAGAAGCGAGCTTCGTTCTTAGTCGATAAAAAAGCGAGAAACATCGCTTCATACCATGAACAATTGATCCATGGTATACAAGGACTACTTGCAATTATGGGTGTAAATTCTCTTGAAAAACTGAGTAAAAAGAATCTTATTTTTAAAGACAAGGCAGGTAAGACCTACCAAGATGTTGATGCTTACTTTGAAGCGATGTTATCGGAGTAGATTGGAAGTGCAAACTTGTTTGCACCTGTCGTAAATAAGTTTACGATTCCTATATTAGCGGAGAGAAAGCTCCGGAAAGTAGATGTGAACCATGCTTGCTGTTTCAGCCGAGAGCTTTTTGATGAATTTGTCAAACTTGTCCTCTTTGTTCCAGCGGGCATCGTCTACTTCTGCTAGTTCTGCCACACGGTTTTTAGCATCATACATCACACCAAGTGTATCTACTAAGCCTACCTCTTTAGCTTGAGAAGCAGTGAAGATGTGGGCATCAGCGTAGGTACGATATGTTTTAGGATCAAGACTACGTCCCTCAGCTACATCGTTAACAAAGGTCATATAGGTATCTTGGATCACCTTGTTAAGCTCTGCTTTTTCTGCCTTGTTCCATTTTCTGTCGGCTGTTCCTACTTGCTTGTAGGTACCCGCTTGTATGACCTGTGACTCTACACCGATTTTTTGCATTAGACCACTTACATTCGCTCCGTGCATAATCACACCGATAGAACCGACCATAGAACCGGGGTTAGCGATGATCTCGTCTGCATAACATGAGGCGTAGTACGAACCACTTGCTAGTGTACCAGCGGCATAAACAACGATAGGTTTAATCCCTTTTAGACGTTTGACAGCCTCCATCACTTCGATAGAAGGTGGTACGGTTCCACCCGGGGAGTTGACTGTCAGGAGTACCCCTTTGATCTTCTCGTCTTCACGTGCTTTGTCTAGGGCTTCGACGACTTCAGTTGTGTCAAAGATAGGGCCAATGAGTTTGATCTCTTGAAGGTTGTTAGAGACTAAGGATTGCTCATCTTGTGGGGCAAAGAGTACAAAGAGAAGTAGCAAAAAGAGCATCGATTTGAAATACTTCTGTATAAAACCTAGAGTAGCTGTGATGGGAAGAAAAAGTTTTTTAAGACCTTCCATTATGTGACCTCATTTCCGTTGATATAGATATGCTGAATATTATAACCATGTAGTAGTAAATGCACAGGCAACTGTTCACTAGGAGTATCTTCAAGATCGATGACTAAAAGGTCGGCCTCTCTGCCTACGGCGATCTCACCGGTGTTCATGCCTAGGACTTTGGCACTGTTGATGGTAGCGTTGCTTAGTAGCTCTTTGGCTAAGGGAAGTAGATCACGGTCGGTATGTGTAAAGAGTGCAATCTTCATCTCTTCGAGCAGATCAAGTGCATAGTTTGAGCTAAGACCATCGGTCCCCATTACCCAAGAGACACCGTTTTTGTCGAGTTTATCCAGATCGATGGCACCGTTGCCGAGAAGACGGTTGGAGATAGGGCAGTGGATGACACTGTGACCCTCTTTAGCTATCTCTTGCAACTCTTCGTCATTGGCTTGAACAACATGGGTCATCAGCGTAGGTTTGCCTATAAAAAGTTCTAAGAATTCTTTAGAGGTGTTCACCGAGTACTCTTGTTTCAAAAACTCTTTGAAAAAGGGCTGGAAGGCACCGTTATTAGTCTCTAGCCACTCTTTTTCGGCAGGGCTCTCCATGTAGTGCGCTGAGGTGACAAGGTTATGTTTGGTGGCATGGGTGAGGGCGCGTTTGATAAGTGCAGGGTGAACGGAGTAGGGAGAGTGGATAGCAATCGCTGCTTGAAAACCTTCGCGTTGAACGCTCTGTGAAGCTTCCAAACGTGACATAAAGTCATCATACAGCGTGTCTGCCATAGTTGCTTGTGAACCGATGACCTCATTAAAAAAGATCACCTTCTGTTTAGCGTTAGCCGCTACTTCTAGATCCATAGCATACGAACTTACCGCACCAAAGGTCGTAATACCGTTTTTGAGCATCTCGTCACAAGCCTTCGCCATGCACTGCTCATTACAGTTACCGATGAGCTCTTCACGGTTTTCGATGATAGAGTAGAGCCACTCCATAAAAGAGCCATACTTCAAGGTGCTTTTGTTACCTGAAAACTCTAAATGAACATGCGGGTTGATGAGTCCTGGCATAACCATAGAGTGTAACGGTGTTTCAATAAACTCCGCTTCAGGAAACTGTTCTAAGAGTTCATGGAGCTGACCAATCGCTCGTATGTGGGTGTCAAAAGCGATACTCATGCCACTAAGTTGCTCGGTTGGAGAGAGGATAGTTTCGGGGGTAATAATCTTCATATTGTCTCGTTTGTAAAATGATAGTGTGATTATATCAACTTTGGTCATTATCGTTATAGTAGAAGTACTTTACCAACATTTAAAAGTATTTTACCTCGACTGACTGTTAACATGATAGAAGCGTTAACGGTAAAGGCCAATGATATGGATATCCCTTACCAATCTCTCATAAAAATGGTTTTGACGAATGCTTTAAAAAGTGCATAGTGTCAGTAGACCCCGAAATTTTAACACTTGGTGGATTGTTTAAGAGTTGGAATGTGAACTGTATACTTTGTCTATTGCGATGCAATCCTTTATTGAGATTATGGAGAAAATAGCTAAGCTAGACGACATTGTAAAGAGGAATGAAGATTTTACTGATATCATTGCTATATGCAGGAATTACTTGGATTTATGTGCGAAAGTTAAGATATTAAGACCACTCCATATTTTGTGTAAGAAAAATTCACCATTTTTAAGATATCCATTGTAACTAATCTCATCTGATTTCTCTTTCGAGCTTCTTAAATAGATAGTAAGGTATAGGCATCACTAGCCTCTTCTTGTTCATCAGGAATAAGAAAAAAATCAAATCAGCCACTTTGACAAAATAGACAAATAAGTATATAATTGTCCATATAAATGGAGGTGCGTTTTGAATAAATATGTTAATGTTACAAAAATGAGCATAACCCTCAACAATGCAGTTGCGGAAGAACTGACGTCAATAGCAGAAGAGTTAAGTGAGAAGAAAAGTCATCTGATTGAAAAGGCATTAATGTACTATTTTGATGCTTTAGATGAGAGCTTGGCAGACAAACGGCTTAAAGAGTTAGAGAATGCTAAAGTAAAGAGTATCCCTGCTGATGAGGTCTGGAAAGAGTTGGGTCTGTAATAGATGTACACTATAGAGTTCTTACCATCAGCAAAAAAAGAGCTGAAAAAACTTGACTTTGTTGTTCAAAAACAACTTAAAGAGAAGATTGTTTTATTGGCAACTGACCCAGACACTCTCAAAAATAATATTAAAGCGCTCAAAGGTGAATACAGTGGTAAATTTCGGCTACGTGTTGGGAGTTATCGTGTCATTTTCCAGATCATTGATGAACAGGTACTTATCATTGTAGTGAGAATTGGTCATCGTAAAGAGATCTATTAAGTCGCCGCGCTGAATTTCATCCACTTTCAAGTGCTTAAAATCTATCTTTACCTATAATGCACGAAGAAAAATAATTATAAAAGGTTCTCTATGAAAGTCGTCGTAATCCAAGGTCCAAATCTTAATATGTTAGGTGTTCGTGAACAAGCTATTTACGGGCCAATGAAGTTAGAGCAGATCCATGCTCAGATGAAAGACTTTGCAGACAAAAACAACATGGAAGTAGAGTTTTTCCAGTCTAACCTAGAAGGTGAGATCGTGGACAAGATCCAAGAGTGTTATGGTGAAGCACAAGGTATCATTATCAATGCCGCTGCTTATACGCATACATCTATCGCTATTCGTGATGCGATCTCTGCAGTTGCTATCCCAACAATCGAGGTTCACATCTCTAACATTCACCGTCGTGAAGAGTTTAGAAAAGAGAACATGATCGCACCAGTATGTGCTTCATCTGTTGTTGGTTTTGGTCCATTTGGTTACCACTTAGCTATGCTTGGTATGAGTCAAATCATGCAAGAAGTACAAGCACTTAAAGCACAACAAGCAGCACAGCAACAACCACAAGCGTAATTTGGTGCAGATTGTACGAACGCTCTCTAACCATTTGACGCTTTACAGCGAACCTGGTTTTCCGGCATCGTATAAAACGACTACACGCTATCGTCATCGTGCCCTTGTTGGCATGGGTGGTAATGTAGGTGATGTAAAACGTCGTTTCACTCACCTTCTCACTTATCTTCAGCGTCAACCCAACATCACCGTCTTACATACTGCCCCGATTTTACAAAATCCTCCTTTTGGTTACACCGATCAAGAAGATTTTTTAAACTCGGTTATTGAGGTAAGTACCAACATGCGACCGCGTGAGTTTTTAGCGTTTTTGCTGAGAGTAGAGAAGCGCTTTGGTCGTAAGCGTAGTTTTGCTAATGCTCCTCGTACCTTAGACTTAGACCTGATCTTTTTTGACAAGGTGAAGATGGATACACCACGCTTAACACTTCCTCATCCGCATTGGAGTGAGCGTGAAAGCGTTATTATTCCACTACAACATTTAGGACGACACTGATGCAACAAAACAATCGTGCTAAAAAGACCCGCTTCATTGCCATTACCAGTGGAAAAGGCGGAGTGGGTAAAAGTACCATCAGCTCTAATCTTGCTTATATCTTAGCCTCTGCTGGGGTTAAAGTAGGGATCTTTGATGCGGATATTGGTCTGGCTAACTTGGATGTTATGTTTAATGTCTCGGTCGATAAAAACATCTTGCATCTTTTAAAAGGTGAGGCGACGCTTGAAGAGATACTCATACGTGTCACCAAAAACCTTGTCCTGATCCCAGGTGAGAGTGGCGAAGAGATCTTGCACTACTCTGACTCTGAGATATTTGAACAGTTCATGAAAGAGGCAGAGGTCCTAAATGACTTGGATGTTCTTATTATCGATACAGGTGCAGGCATCAGTAAAAACACCCAACTTTTTTTACAAGCAGCAGATGATGTGGTCGTTGTGACCGTTCCTGATCCAGCTGCGATTACCGATGCTTATGCAACGGTGAAAGTTGTAGCAAGAGAGCGTAATGACATGTATATGCTTCTTAACCAAGTGAGCAATGAACAAGAGGCACTCTCCATTTTTGATCGTATCCACAAAGTGGCGATCAACAACATACGCGAAGATCTGGCACTCAGTTACCTCGGTAAGATCAATGCCGACAAGAAAGTCTCTAACTCAGTCAAACGGCGTGCGCTCTTTTCAGAGGCTTTCCCCTCTTCTGTTCCCAGTAGAGATATCCGCGCCATTGCGAAAGTACTTGTTGGTAAATTAGAACGTCAAGTCTATGTGCGACCTAAAGAGAGTGGACTAGCAGGTCTTTTTAAACGTCTTCGCGAGCAGTTCTAAGCCCATGTCAACCTCCAAAGAGCTGCTCTCTCAAAATGAGATCAAAGCACTACTTGATGTCCTCTCCACTCCTTCAGAAGATAACGATTCGAATACGCTTAGTTTTGAATGGCGTATGGCTAAGGTTAGCAACAGTGTTAAAAGTTATCTTGAAGGGCTGGGACTCATTTTTGATGAGGTGATCGTCTCTAAAGAGAAGACGCTTCTAGTAGAAGATGCCTATATATACAAGACGAGTTATCCCTATGTAGAATATATAGCATTAGAAAACGCATTTGCTTTGGCGATCATAGCGACGCGTTTTGGTGCAGTGAAAGCACAAAACATTAATCGACCGCTAAGTAGCTTGGAGAAGTGTCTGTTAGAAGATGTCTGTCAAGAGATCGTTTATGTGGTAGAGAAAGAGTTGGACAGACTGTTTGTTAATGCAGATGAGACGCTCTCTTATCGTGAACTGAACTTTTCTAACAACACTATGTTAGGGCATTTAGGTTTTGAGTTTAAAGACCAAGCAGTCAAACAAGAAGACGTTCGCTTAGATGAGACCGTTGTTGAAGCGGTTGTGGGGCAGTTAGATGTCGAGATGTTAGAAAAGGGAGTGCGCTATAAGCTTAAAAGTT
>JAJRVE010000081.1 GCA_024277445.1 Campylobacterales bacterium | reverse complement strand
CAATCTATATGGGCTTGGTTCAAGGCGCTAGCAAGGCGCAAAAATTGCGTATCGCACGTAACTCAACCTTAATAGCCTTTTTAATCGTCAGTAGTTTCATCATCTTTGGTAGCTATATATTTCAGTTTTTTGGGTTAACAATTCCTGCTTTTAAACTAGCAGGAGGTGTCCTCATCTTTTTTGTTGGTTTTGAAATGTTACAGTCAAAAAAGTCAAGTATACACTCGCAAGAAGCTGCAGATTTTGATGAAAGTGTCGCGGTATCTCCACTGGCCATCCCCATACTTGCAGGACCAGGAACCATAGTCACTGCGATGAACTACACTATTAATGCAAACTATATTTACATCGCTATTATCCTTGCTATGCTCTTTGTTATACTCGTTCTTACCTATCTCTCATTTGTCTACAGTGACAAACTAGTCCAATTAATGGGGCAAGGTAACATCACCGTTATTGGAAAACTCATGGGAATTATATTGACCGTTATAGGTATGGGAATGATTATAGATGGTATTAAACTGGCATTTAACCTTAGTTAAGGTCTTTGTATAGCACTTACTTCTTAGTCTCAGAAGAAGGTGGAAGCAAGTGATCCACCTTCCCTGAGATCGAGACAAGTTTAGCAATCACAATGGCCAAGTAGAGTTGACCAAACACCGCTTCTAGTACCGAAAGCATTCTCGCTTGTGCACTCTGTGCCACAATATCACCATAGCCTAACGTAGTGATAGTGGTAAAGCTATAGTAGGTAAATAGTTCTACCTCTTTGTTTAAGGTCTCATAATCTGGCATATGAAAAGCAGTTGGGTCAAAATGGTTTAACAGTAAGAAGACATACGCCCAGATCAAACCAGCAACCAAGTAGATATTCATGGCACCAAAGAGCGTGTTCATGTCTATTTTGTTGGCATGTACCATCTGCCTAATAATCAGAAATTGTAGATAGAGAAAAAAGATCATCATCGTAGCATATGAGGCAACGAAGGTGTAGTTGTTTTGATAGATGCTATCGAGCCAAGTTGCGAGTAAGGTAGGAATAACAAAAGCGATATCAATAATATAGAGTGATCTCGTGTGGCGTGCACTAAAAACAAGGTAAAACATCACAAAGGTGTACTGACCTACCAAGGCAAAACGCAGTAGTGGCATGGCGTTCAAAAATGGCAGTAAAAAAAGAACACTGATCAGCGAAAAGAAGAGTATGTAGTTGTCGTACTTACGGCTCAAAAAGATTTTCATTTATGCTTCATTTAACGAGAGATACTCAGACCAAAACCGACCTGGTTGACCTGTTGATCATAATCGATCAAGCTTTGTCCATAACCACCATAGTTACCATGAAAGTCAAAACCACTAAAGGCTTGTAAGTAGAAAAAGACATTATCGCTCAGTGGTACCGGGTAACTCATCTCCAACTCTCCACTCACATGGCCTTTTGTAAAACTAGGACGAAGGGTCAAACGAGTAAGGAGCTTTTTATGGATATATCCAAGTTCTAACTCTCCTGGTCCAATATAGTCCAGTAAGTCAGGATTATCATCAGTCTCAAAATCTTCAGGTATGCGATACCATGCGGTTATCTCGCTGTAGAAATGGTCCCACTGAAAATATGCCTTTGCATAAAGGCGGTTCCATGAACGTGAACGTGAACCCTTTTTTGGGCCATCTGGTCTTGTACGGTTACCATCATCATTAACAGGTTGTCCATTAGAATTATGTTTATAGCCCAAAGCAATACCTTTCATCCCTATGACATCTGCCTTATGAAAAAATGGTATCGTCACAAAAAGTTCTGGTTTATAGTTTGTCTCTCTAAAAGGTGCCGAATCTATAAAGATCTGCCAATATGATTTTTGCGTATAAGCACCTGTCCACATCTGTACAAAGCCAAACCACTGTGTCACATAATCAGCACGAAGTGAAATCTGGTACTTTACTTCGGTATGGATATAAGCTGTTCCATTTGGATCAGGCTTAGGACTGTTCTCTTCGTATTTTGCCTCACCCTTTGGAATTTGGTCAGTGTACGAGACAACTGCGTAGTTTGGATAGTAGGCACGCAGACCAAACTTACCTGTTGCTAACTGTACTAAAGTATCTGCTGATGCTTCATCAGAAAGCGGATCAAGATTTTGATACACTGTTTCGTATACCTTCTTTTGATTGGTATTACTCAACTCCCATTCAGCTGCTTTTTTATACCAATAGACCGCTGTTTCACTCTGGAGTTCTGTAGCTTTTCCATGTTCACACATCCAACCTAGTTTGTAGGCAGCTTCTGATTTTTGGTTTTCGTTTGCAGACTTAAGGTAGTATGGATACGCTTTTTCATACTCTTGATTTTGAAAATAGGCTTCTGCTTTATCAAGCTCATCATCTGCTTGCAGTGAAAAAATAAATAAAAAAATAACAAATAGGTACCGCATAGTGAAACTCTTTGTAGTAAAGTATTATAATGTCGTCATTATAATACATTTGTTGTAAAAGCACCATCGAACCAGGAGTACTTTTGAATATAGAAACCATTGAACAAACACTCACCTCAGAACTAGCAGTAGCACTCTACTTCAGTGCCCCCACATGTAACGTCTGCCATGCACTCAAACCAAAGCTATTAACGGCCTTTGATGCGAACTTCCCACAACTTCAGGTCATTAGTATCGACATCTCAGAAACACCAGAGATCGCTTCACATTTTAATGTCTTTGCTATCCCAACACTGCTTGTCTATCTTGATGGTAAAGAGTTTTTACGTAAAAGCCGTCATATGAGTGTAGACCAAGTAGTTGAAGAGATCAAACGCCCTTATGACATGATGACTTCATGAGAATTTTAAATTATAGATATAGAAGATAACACGCTTACTTCATAAACGCTAAAAGTGCTGCTGTTACCGCCACATTAAGTGACTCGACACCACGTTGCATTGGTATCGCGAGTGAACGGTTACACAAGCGTTCTACAGGCTTACTAACACCCTCACTCTCATTACCCAAGACAAAAACAACACGCTTACCCTCTTGCAGGCTATAGATGTCATCATCAGCATGTGAAGAGAGTGCGTAGATCTCGCTGTTTGCTGCTAACTTAGCCAGAGGTGCTTCGAGTGTCTTACAGTAGAAGATAGGGATTTTAAAGAGTGTTCCCGCACTTGCTTTGATGACGAGTGGGGAGATCTTTGCACTGCTGTTAGTTGGTAAGATGATACCATCTATCTTGCCAGCTGCTGCAGAGCGTACGATCATGCCTAAGTTCTGTGGGTTTTGTACACCATCTAGTGCTAAGAGACGAAAGGTATCGCCGAGTTTCTCTTCGATCTTCTCACTCTTTTGATAATTTGGAGCGACGATGTCGATCGCTACGCCCTGATCTTGTTTAGCATTTTTAGAGATGCGTGAGAGTTGCTCTTTCGTATGTATCTTGATCTCAATGCCACGTTGTTCTGCCACCTCTTTAATCTCTAAGATGACACCTTCATCACGATTACTGCTGGCAAGGTGGAGTTTATGGACTTCGATCGCTTCATCTTCTAGTATTTCCGTCACTACATTACGGCCATAAAGTGTGATAATACTGTCAAAAAAGGCTTTTTTATCTAAATATTCTTGAGAATCTTTCATGTTTTACTCTATATTTTATTTTTCACATTATATCCACATTTATTTTTCTTAAAGTATTAACATAAATAAGAGTCCTCACTCTCTTTTGTAGGTTTGAGGGTTACTCTGAAACAGAGGAGCTAACATGTTACGTATTACTATTGAAAATGGTCAACTTCTAAAAGATGGCAACCAGATCAAACTTAACCAATGTTCTTTAGGAAGTAAAGTACAAGAAGTTTTTGAATATCTGTTGAGCAATAACATTAATCTCTCTTTTGAGAAACAAAACAGCAAGGTCTCATTTACCGCTATTCGTCCTGACTTAAAACGACGTTTACTTAACGCCTTGATGGCAGACAAACTGATCCGTCATCATGGTCTCTCTGCTGCCTAGAAGTCTAGGCTAAAACCTAGACCGAGGTTAAGACCTTCGATACCATACCCCTTAGAGATACTCGGCTCTATAAAGTAACGATAAATATAGACACTCTTCTCAGGCGTGTTCCAATAAAAGCTCAAGCCTGCTGTACCATACCCGTTAATCTTAGTAACATCCGCCATATCGCCCCATATATAATTACCTTTTAGGTACGGTTCTAGGGTAAAAGACATCTCTTTGTAACGATATAAAGGGTCTGACTCATAACTCAAAGTAAGACTAGCAACCGATGTTTGCGAGCGTAAAGACTTAACATCTACTATAATATCATCAACAATCTCACCTATTTTAATGTCACTAAATGACTTGTATAGCTTGTAGTTAAGCCGCGTATAGATCTTGTGCTCGGCAATCTTTCGATGATAAATGTACTCTGCTAGAAGCTTATAAGAGTAAGTGTCACGCGTTTCATCAAAAAAACCACTAACACTTCCGTCTAAAGCCCCTCCTGTTCGAGCATAGAGCCCAAGTCGCGAATAAAGAAATTCTCCTCCAACCTGTAATTCAGAATGCTCTGTTACTTTATAGCGCACCCCAATACCCAAGCCAACGACATAAGATTGGAGTTGATTTTCTATGTTCAATACTGGGGTGGTAGCATTCTGATCAACACCAACATCACGATCACTCTGTGTGTTACTATAACCAAGATCCAAGATCATAAAAAAATTACTTTTTTCACTAATGGGATCAAACTGATACTGAAGAGGAAGGTTAAACATCGTCATTTGTGTATCGACGTTGGTAAAACGGTAAACACCTGAACTCAGACCATCTTGAGAGGTAAACACGATGACCGCATTAGAGAGCGAAAGGTATCGACCCACTTCTAAACTGTCGAGGTTTTCGATGGCTCGTAAAGAGAACACAAGTAAAAAAGACAATATTACACTACGTATCATCTAGTATGACCTCCCAAGATCAACTTATTTCATCCAGATTATTTACGATCACGTAACTGATATTTCAAGACAAGGAAACCTAGTAAACCGGAGAAGAGCGAACCAAGCAAAATACCAATACGTTCATCTGTCATATTAATACAAGCATCACCACTACACTCAAAGGCGAGTGAACCGATAAAAAGACTCATCGTAAAACCGATCCCGCCTAAGATGGAAACACCAAAAAGATGTCCATAACCTAGGCTATTGGGTAGCTTTCCTAACTTCAAGATGATAGCAAGATAGCTAAACGTAAAAATACCCACTTGCTTTCCAACAAAGAGCCCTAAAGTAATACCGATAGTCACGTTATCTACAAAATCTTTAGAACTTACACCACTAAAGTTCACCCCGGTGTTTACAAAAGCAAAGAGCGGTAAGATGACATAATTCACAGGTGCATGAAGCGAATCTTCAAGCTCATGAAAACTTTTTGTGTTGTTTCGAAGTGGGATCAACAGACCTACAATAACACCAGCAATCGTTGCATGTACACCTGACTTCAAGACAGCTGCCCAGATGATGATACCAAGTAAGATATAAACAGTATTGTTAGTAACACCGCGCCAGTTCAAGAGCATTAACAACACAATAAAAAACCCTGATGTGGCTAAGGCAGTTGTTGAGATACCATGTCCAAAAAAGACGGCAATAACAATAATAGCACCCAAGTCATCAATGATAGCAAGGGCCAACAAAAAGATCTTAAGTTCTGCCGGAACACGGTTTCCAAGTAGTGAAAGTATGCCTAGTGCAAAAGCGATATCTGTTGCCATGGGTATGGCCCAACCCTGCATTGCGATAGGATCACCCCAGTTAAAAAAGACATAGACTAAGGCCGGAACCAACATACCGCCAATAGCAGCAAAGGTCGGGACAACGATCTTAGAGACCTGACTTAATGCACCCTCTAATACTTCGCGTTTGATCTCCATACCAACCATAAAGAAGAACACCGCCATAAAACCATCATTAACCCATAAGAGTAAGGGTTTGGCAATGGTAAACTCGTGAATACTAATGATGACAGGAATATCTAAAAAGCTTTTATAAAGGTAAGAGAGAGGACTGTTTGCAAGTAACATGGCTAATATGGTTGCCATGATTAGTAGAACACCGACAGCCGATTCAGCTTTAAAAAATTTAATCAAAGATTGGTTGAGTGCGACCATAAGGGATCCTACTAGATTTAATTTTTCTCTTCGTTAGTTACTATAGCAAAACTCAGATCATTAATCTCAGTATGCTTTTTAATATAGCGGTTAAGATCATCCAATGTCAAGGCTTCGATCTTCTTGAGTTCGATCTGACTTGAACCCAGCTCTTGACCTTTATAGTACTCTTGGAAAGTACGAGAAAGACGTTGAGACAAGGTTTCTACACGCAACGGCTCAGAACCAAGAAGAAACTTTTTAGCTTGGTCTAGTTCTGCTTGTGTCACACCATCTTTAACATACTTCGCGATGACCTCTTTAACCGTTTTCTCGGCCTCTGCTTGAGACTCTAACTTAGTCTGAAGATAACCCATAAAGTAGACGTGAGAACGTGCAGCACTAACACGTGCATATGCAGAGTAAGCAAGACCACGCTTCACACGAATCTCTTCCATTAGACGGCTTCCAAAGCCACCTGTTCCAAGGATAAAGATACCAACACGCTCTTTATAGGTATCTTCATCTCCCACTTTAAGATCATACGGTGAACCAAAATAGAGATACGCCTGTTCAGTCTTACGCTCTAAGACAACACGTTCGCTTTTTGTATTGACCTCTACAAATGGAAGTTTAGCACTGCTTCCTTTTGGTAAAATAGACAACAATTTTGTTGCCTTTTCCTTGGCCTCTGTTAAGGTAATATCGCCACCCACAACCACAACTGCACGTGAGAGTACTAGGTGCTCTTTTAAAAAGGCTTGAACATCAGCTACATCGATCTTCTTAACATCATCTATGGTACCCGATGAAGGGTTCGCAAGTGGTGTCCCTTTAAATAGTTCTGCTTTTAAGGCTCTTGCTGCCACATAGTCATAGTCGTTCTCTTTACGACTTAGTCCACCGATGGTGACTGCTTTTACCTTGTCTAGTGTCTCTTTAGAGAGGTTTGGTCCACGTAGAAGGTCATCAAACTTTGTTAGACCATAGTCAAAAGCTTCTTTAAGTGAAGAGATCTCCATTACAAAGGTCTCAGTTCCTGTACTTGCAGAGATGTGAACCGCTTTAGCATCAAGCTCTTTAGCAAAACCAATACTTCCTAGCTTTTTGGTACCTTCATTCATCATCTTAGCACTTATCTTTGCTAGACCAGGTATTTTCCCATCTTCTATAGAGCCACTCTGTCTGAAGACAAGTTGCATGGAGACCATAGGTAGGCGGGTGTCTTCTTCGTGTATAAGAGGGATTTTAACACCCTCAACCGTAATATAGTGTATGCTCGAAGCCATCGCCATTCCTTGAATTAATAGTAGTAACAGTAGTAATTTTTTGATCATAATTAGAACGTTTCTAAGGTCTCATACGCTGTGTTACGTATGGCAGGTGTCTCACCAATATCAGCGATCAGGCGAAGCATCTCATCTTTTGCCATTCTAAATCCAGCACCCGCACTACGAACAACGTTCTCTTCCATCATGGTAGAGCCTAAGTCATTAGCACCATACTTAAGTGCCATCTGTCCGATGTAAGGGCCTTGTGTTACCCAAGAGCTTTGGATGTTTGGCACATTGTCTAAGAAAAGACGCGACACAGCAAGTAGACGTAAGTAACGATTAGAAGATGGTTTTTTAATGTCAGGGATCTCTTCCATAAGCTGGGTGTTTTGCCCCTGAAATGACCACATGATGAAGGCACGAAAACCGCCTGTCTCATCTTGAAGCTTACGCACCATGTTCCAGTGTTCGATGATCTCTTCGTCTGTTTCAACGGTACCAAACATCATGGTCGCTGTCGACTTTATGCCAAGCTTATGGGCTTGACGATGCACCTCTATCCACACTTCAGAGTCATGTTTTTTAGGGGCAATGATGTCACGGACACGGTCACTCAGTATCTCAGCACCTGCACCAGGGATCGACGAAAGTCCCTTCTCTTTAAGACGTTGAAGTACCTCTACAATCGTGATCTTGGAGATCTTGGCAATGTAATCTAACTCTATCGCCGAAAAAGCATGAATCGTAATCTGCGGAT
>JAJRVE010000080.1 GCA_024277445.1 Campylobacterales bacterium | reverse complement strand
CTGGCAGTTCATCAAAGACATTCGTCTTGTAAACTTCTTTTACGCCACCGCTACAGTCCAAGATAAGGTCGCTCATATAGTAAGCATCTTGGACGTTAAAACGCGCCATATACTCTACCAAAGCTTGCTGTAGCTCTTTAGAACTGTTCAGTGAATTAATATTAAGACGCCCCATGGCACTTGTTATCTCTATTTTAACTAAAAGTTCTTTTAATTCTAGTGGTATGAAGCCTGCCGTGAGTAAAAAGATACTTAAACTGTCAGTATCGCTCACACTACCGAGTCTATCGGCTTCATTCATTAAGGCTATCACATCTTCAACCACTGCAGCGCTTTGGAGTAAAAAACGAGCTTCATGCAAGGTCTCTCGACTCTTTTTTACATTCATAAGACTCACCCCGATAGCCGCGGTAATAGCGATGATAAAAAAGAGGGTAATAAGAAGAGCAACGCCCTCTCTAGAAGCTGTTTTCACTAGGTAATACTCATAGAGAAGATAGGTAGTAGCATCGCCGCAACAATAAAGCCAATCGCCCCACCAACAAAGAGCATTAACATCGGTTCAAGCAGACTCAAAATGAGTCCAATCTTGTCACGGTTGTCTTCAAAATAGAGCTCTGAGATGTTGATGAGTACCGGTTCGATCTCGGAGGTCTCTTCACCCACGGCAATAGCTTGTATAAAAGATTGATCAAGCTTATAGCTTGACTCACTTAGGGCTAAGGAGAGGCGTTTACCTTCCACAACTTTTTTAGAGGCTTCGACAAAGACACCGCGTAAAACTACGTTGTCCAAGATGTTGGCTGCTAGGTTAATGGTTTGAACAAATGGGACACCTGAACGTACCAAAAGTGAACCAACATAAGCAAAACGACCTAGCTCACTCTTCATAGCAACTTCACCAAAAAGTGGTAGCTTTAAGATGATGGAGTGGACTGCGTATTTGTACTTAGGTACATAGTTCATCAAAAAGGTGTGCAGTGCAACAGCTAAGACTACAACAATGCCGATAAGGGTGAAGTTGTTGTTAAAAAAGTCACCAAGAGCGATAACAAAACGTGTCGCAGCTGGGAGCTCTTGCCCCATACCCTCAAAGATACCAGTGATCTGAGGAACCACAAAAGCGAGCATGAAACCGACCATAAAGAGCGAGATCAAGATCATAAAAGAGGGGTACGCAAAGGCAGACTTGATCTCTTTAGCGATGCGGTCTTGCTCTTTAAGAAAGCGCGATAGCTCCAAAAGTACCTCGTCTAAAATACCGCTTGACTCACTAACGCGAATCGACTGGGTGTAAAACTCTGGTAAGATGATGATCTTCTGCTCATCAAGGGCAGCATAAAAGTTTTTACCCTCATCAAGGTAAGTGCTGATGGTCTTTAAAAAGAGATAGATCTTCTTTTTATGAACATACTGACTCTGTATGATCTTCAAGGCACCAACAATACTGATACCCGAACGAATATACATCGCCAACTCACGGCTTAACTGTGAGAGTTCATTGGGAGTGATACGGTAGCGACGACTAAAGTTGATCCCACTGAGAACGGAGGGCGATTCTTCTTCCAGGCTTTTATAGATGACACCTTGGGCTTTGAGTTTACTCTTGGCCTCTTGAAGAGAAGATGCTTCAATTTTATTGCTGACTTTTTTACCCTCAGCATTGATCCCTTTGTAGGCAAATATCATTTTAAGACCTCTTGTAGCTCATCTTGACGGCTGTTTTCTAGCTCTTGAAGTGAAGAGTAGGTGTCGACACGGTGTAGTAGACCATGGTAATCATAGCTTTTTTTCTTTGTCTCGACGATCATCTCTGTGCTACTCCCATCTTCAAAAATCTCATAACGAAAACAGACATCAAACTCGCGTTCGTCTTCATCAAATAGTGAGCTGAAACGTAGCTCTTGTGTCCCTAAGTTTACATCATAGTGCCAAAACCGTAATGTACGCTCATCACGCATAAAAGGTTTGACATCGCGCACTTCTTCACCATCAATATAGATAGCACACTTTCGACAATTATCTACACAGACAAAAGCAACATGGTTTTGCTGAAACATACTTTCTAAAAAGGCAGGAAGTGTCTTAAAGTTAAGGTTCTCTTCTTTGTTGTTAATACGTTTCATAGAACTGATCACTAGGCCATAAACAACACCAATGATCACAACAACTAGGAGCAGTTCAATAAGAGTAAACGCCTTTTTTTGCATCGTTTTGGTTAAAACTTACACTCGCTAAAACGGATATCTTCAGCATCATCTTTACCACCTTCTTTGCGGTCAGCACCGAGAGAGATGAGGTCAAACTCACTGCCCTTGTTGATGTAAATAAAGGCATTTTTCCAGGAGTCTTTAGGAATGTTCTTACCCTCAAGATAAGCATTTCGCGCGTAAGAAGGATAATCTTCTTCACTTGGATTTGAGATCAGAGCTTGAAGTCCCTCTTCGGTAGTAGGGTAGACACCATTGTCAAGTTTAAACATCTTGAGTGTTTCACCTACGCCTTTCATCTGCACACAAACAAGCTTGCGTTTTGCCTCTTCGCCTTTACCCATAAGGTTAGGAAGAACCAATGAGGCCAAAAGACCCAAGATGATAATAACGATCATAAGCTCCATCAAAGAGAAAGCATTACGAGTAGGTTGGTAAGAAGTAGAATACATAGATATGACCTTATATGTCCGCAATCGCGGTTTGAAATTGTTCTTTAGTATACAGATGTATCACTAACAAATAGCTGTAATAGGGTATATCAGTGGGGTTACAGCACGATTACAAGGAAATAGAAACTTTATTTTTGTAGAATAAATGCAAATTTTTATGAAGTAACGAAATGTTGAAAATTATGACTTACCGAATCCGTACTCTTTTCGCCCATTTAGCCATTGCTATTGGTTCAACGATGGTGGATGTGTTTAAAGAGAACAAAACCAAAACAGACCAATGGCGTATGTGGATCAGTAAAAATGTCCTACGGAGTACGGCCTTAAGCTATGAGGTTAAAGGTCATCTTGATGCCGATACCAATCTTATTATTGCCAATCACCAATCCATGTTAGACATCTTTTTATTAGAATCTTTTGTGGGTCCAGAGATTCGTTTTGTAGGACGTAAAGGGATTATGGATGTTTGGCCTGTTGGGTTAGTGGTGGATGCGGTCGGTCACATTACTATTGACAGAGATGACAGGCGTTCAGGAGTAAAACTACTCAAAGAGGTTCATGAAAAAAAAGGTAAAAATGTCGTTGTTATCTTCCCAGAAGGGACGCGCTCTATAAATGGCGAGATCCAAGATTTTGAGTTAGGTGCTAAAATGGTAGCTGAAAAATTAGGACTAAAAGTTCAGCCAGTCGTGATAAAAGGCCTTTCATCCTTCTATAACGAAGGTACGAAATTTTCCAAAAAAGGGCACATCCATATAGAAGTCTTACCAGCAGTACCTCTCGAAGATGGATGGTTTGAGAAGAGTAGAGAAGCAATGATAGAGGCTAAAAAAAATATTTAGCGCATTGGCATTACATAAAATAAACTTCCTACGTAACTTTTTTACTGTATCGTAATATCATCGGTTTAGCATAGATGGTATTATTAACAGGTCGATTGAAAAGCAAGGTGTTCGCATTTATATGGTGTCTAACACAAAAGTCCAAGACAGCCCGATAGGGGATGGCATTACGTCGCTTCATCGAGGCAAGATTAGCTGGTGTAATCCCAAGCACAAGCGCAAGATCCTTGTCGTGAACTTTACGCTGTGTTATCTGTGTTAGTACTGTTTTTAATTTGTTGGCAATTGTTGAAAAGTTATTCATAGCGCTATCATAGGTTAATAGAGAGAATAATAGTTAAAATATGGCAGCTTGCAATACAGAAATGTATATGAACGGAATAGGAATGACATTTTGGACACCAAAAAGGACACCAATAGTTTTCTTAAATGGTTAAAGTGCTTATTATAGGGGTGTGTGATTATTTTGTAGTGGTGGAGGACCAGGGATTCGAACCCTGGGAGGCGTTAACCTCGCCGGTTTTCAAGACCGGTACATTCGACCAACTCTGTCAATCCTCCATGTAAGTGTAACAATAAAAAGAGTGGAGGTGCCACCCAGATTTGAACTGGGGATAGCAGCTTTGCAGGCTGCGGCCTTACCACTTGGCGATGGCACCACTCTTAATGGTGCCCGGAGCCGGACTTGAACCGGCACAGTGTTACCACCGAGGGATTTTAAGTCCCTTGCGTCTACCAATTTCGCCATCCGGGCTTTTTTGCCTAACAATCGTCAACACTTTACAAAACTTTCTTTCGAAAACTCTATAAAGTGTTTATATGGAGCGGGAAACGAGGTTCGAACTCGCGACCCCGACCTTGGCAAGGTCGTGCTCTACCGCTGAGCTATTCCCGCACTCCGACGTTGTAGGGCGGAAGTATAGCAAGTTTTTTTTCAGTTGTAAAGGGTTTTATGTGAAAATGTTTAAATTTTTGACCTAACTCATAGTATGGTTGCCTGATTTTGCTATAATCGCACTAATAAATTTACTATATAAAGGTATTTCATGCGCAGTGATACTATCAAAAGAGGGTTTGACAAAACACCTCACCGTTCATTACTAAGAGCCACTGGTCTAAAAGACGAAGATTTTGACAAGCCATTTATTGGGGTTGCCAACTCACATATCGACATTATCCCAGGGCACTTCTTTTTACAAGAGTACGGCCGAATCGTTAAAGAGGCTATCCGTTAAGCAGGTGGTGTACCGTTTGAGTTCAACACGATCGGTGTGGATGATGGTATTGCTATGGGTCATGATGGTATGCTTTACTCTCTTCCTTCACGTGAATTGATCGCTGACTCTATCGAGACCGTGATGAATGCTCATAAGTTGGACGCACTGATCTGTATCCCTAACTGTGACAAGATCGTTCCAGGTATGTTGATGGGAGCACTTCGTGTAAATGTTCCGACCATCTTCGTTTCGGGTGGTCCAATGCAAGCGGGGCATAAGGCTGATGGTACCCCTATCGATCTGGCAACAGCTTTTGAAGCCGTTGGTGAGCACGCTGAAGGTAATATGACTGACGAAGAACTTTATGAGATAGAGTGTGAGGCCTGCCCAAGTGGTGGTTCATGTTCAGGTATGTTTACAGCAAACTCTATGAATACGCTTTGTGAAGCGATGGGTGTTGCACTACCAGGTAACGGTACCGTTCTTGCGATGACACCAGAGCGTATAGAGATGGTTAAAGTAGCGGCTAAGCGCATCGTGGAGATGGCAAAGAGTGAAGATCCAAAATGGAAAATGCGTAACATCCTAAATGCTGACGCGATCAATAACGCTTTTGTTATCGACATGGCTATGGGTGGTTCATCAAACACGGTTCTTCACCTTCTTGCGATTGCAAAAGAGGCAGAGGTTGATTTTGACATTACAAACATCAACACGATTGGTGAGCAAGTATCTCACATCGCTAAGATCTCTCCATCACTCTCTACTGTGCATATGGATGACATCAACCGCGCGGGTGGTGTTAATGCCGTGATGAAAGAGGTAAGTAAGCGTAGTGCTTCAGTCTTTAAAACAGATGTTCTTACTGTTACAGGTGAGACCTTAGCAGAGCGTATTAAAGATGCAGACATTAAAGACACGGACATCATCCATACCAATGATAATGCCTTCTCTCCAGTAGGGGGTCTTTCGATCTTGTTTGGTAACTTGGCAGAAGAGGGCGCGGTTGTTAAAACAGCAGGTATTACCCCTAATATGCGTCAGTTTAAGGGAACAGCGGTTTGCTTTAACTCACAACAAGAAGCTATCGCTGGCATTATGAGCCATAAGGTAAAAGCGGGCAATGTTGTAGTAATTCGTTATGAAGGACCAAAAGGTGGACCGGGTATGCAAGAGATGCTTGCACCTACTTCACTTATCATGGGAATGGGCTTAGGTGAAAGTGTTGCACTTATTACCGATGGTCGTTTCTCTGGTGCTACACGTGGTGCAAGCATCGGGCACGTCTCTCCAGAGGCTGCTGAAGGTGGTCTTATCGCCTTAATAGAAGATGGTGATGAGATCGAGCTTGATGTTGATAGCCACTTATTACAGTTAAACGTTGATGGTGAAGAGATAGAACGTCGTCGCCTTCACTGGGCGCCAGTAAAGAAAGAGATCACATCTAAGTGGTTGAAGCGCTACTCTTTATTAGTGAGTAATGCATCGAATGGTGCAGCTTTAAAAACAGAACTTTAAAAAAGTTCTAGCTTCGGCGCGATCTGTATCGGCACCCGAAAGAGCGGATCCAGCTCACCTCTTCACGCACACTAGTGCGCTATGGGGTTCACATCCGATACAACTCACACTTGATGTGTAAACTCAGGTACTATCTTCTGTAAACTTTCTATTTTATCTTCGGACACTAAAAGCGTTTCTATATCTTCTTTTAACGTCTCTATAGGGTACTTCGTTGGACTTGCAATGAAGATAGAGCTGTAAGCAGTCTTCTTTTCACTCTCATCGATAAGCAACTCCTCATAGAGCTTTTCACCTGGGCGTAGTCCTGTAAATGTGATCTCTATCTCATCTTCTTTGCCGTAGAGCTTGATCATTTGCTGCGCAAGGTCGACGATCTTGACAGGCTCTCCCATGTCGAGGATGAAGAGTTCATTGCCTTTAGCAATAGCTGCTGCTTGTAGGACAAGTTGGCAGGCCTCTGGGATAAGCATAAAATAGCGTGTCATCTCTCTATCAGTCACAGTAACAGGTCCACCCTCTTCGATCTGCTTTTTAAACTTAGGGATAACACTGCCTGAACTACCCAAGACATTGCCAAAACGAACGGCAACGATCTCGGTCTCTTTACTCTCAACATTTTGGGCATATAACTCACCAATACGTTTTGTGGTCCCCATAACATTGGTAGGACGAACAGCTTTGTCAGTAGAAATAATGACGAGCTTTTTAACCTTGTGTTTAATGCTGAGGTCAATAATGTTTTTGGTACCTAAAATATTATTTTGTATCGCGATATCAATGTTCTCTTCACAGAGTGGGACATGTTTATATGCTGCAGCATGGATAACAATGTCAAT
>JAJRVE010000079.1 GCA_024277445.1 Campylobacterales bacterium | reverse complement strand
ATGACAATACGACCGTCATCGTGCGTGTTGGAGTGCTCTTGATACTTGTTGACCGCTTTAACGCCGATGAGTGTTAATAGCATCGCAGCTAAAAAGAGTGTCTCGGGTCCAAGGTAGGCCAAGATGAGTACACCAAAGGGTAGAGAGACAAGTGTACCCACTGTACCGGGTGCTTTAGGTGCGAGACCACTATAGCCTACGGTGAGAAAAAACCAATTCATTTAAAAAATCCTTATAAAACCATTATGTTAGTGATGTTGTTTGATAGAGCTTCATCAACTCTTCATAAAAATCTTTTTCAGTATGCTCTTCAAGTAGACCTGTTACTGGCATGATGTCGTAGTAGAGTTTCTCTAAGTTTTTAAAACGATCAGGGAAAAGCTTCGACAAGATGATCGCTGCGATCTCTTTACGCATTAACACAGCTGGCGGAAGAAGACCAAGTTTAATGAGTTCTAAGATAGAGTCGGAGTGGTACGAGATGTGGTGGTGCTGACCATGTGGACAGGTCTTAGTACTGACCAAGGTCTTACACTCATTACAGTAAACATACTCTGAGGCGATGTCGATCTCAATATCTAAGCCTGTCAAGCGATCGATGACAGACTTGTTACTGTTTTGTTCGTAGTACATCCCAACACCCGCATGGTTCTGACCAATAGTGAGGCGGTTACAACCAAAGTTCTTCGCCACGATCGCATCGATCACTACTTCGTTGTAGCCGGCAAAGATATAACTGTTTTCAAGCGGAACAACCACGACTCTGTTGGTTGGTAAAAAGTTCTGCACAAAGAAGGTGAGTGTCTCACAACGCAGCTCATATTGCAGATCAGAGCTATTGAAGGGCTTGAGTAAAAAGATGACAATAAGGTCTGTTTTGTCAAGTGCTTGACGGATAAGACGTTCATGTGCACGGTGTAGTGGGTTAGCACCCATCATAATAGCGGTGACATGCTGCGCGCCAAGACGTTTTTTGGCATCATCAATCTTGGCTTTTCGCTCTAAAATCGAGCTAAGTTCTATCTCATACTCACCACTGACAGCGATTTTACCCAAGCGTGAGTAGGTCGACTTGACACCTGGGTGTTGTAGGTTGTCTGTGCCATAGATCTGACGTACGCGCTCTTTAGGATTAATTTCAAAGACCTCTTCAACGATAAGGTGACCGACCTCTTTGTTGTCGCAGACTAAGATAAGCTTGTCACCTAAGGATACGGACGATAAAAGTTCTTGGTTGACCTTACCGCTAGGGGCTAAAATAAGGGGAAAGGGAAAGACCTTTTGGTTGAAAGTGCCTGCTTGGAGGACTTCAAGGGTCTGCTTTTTGTTCATCAGAGAAGTAACAGGGTAGAGGAGCCCTGCTTTTAGAAGTGCTAAGGCAGAGAGTGCCTCTTGATCAATGTAAAGAGTGTTACTTTTTCTTGATAATGCCATATTTTTTTCTTTTCTCCCAGAGACTTTTACGAGAGATACCTAATTTTTTAGAGAGCTCAGTATCTGGGAATTTGTGTTGATAATTTAACACAATATATTTGACATAGTCTTCAATAGGGAGGATGTCACCTTGTTCAAAGACATTGTTGTCACTTTTTATCTCAATTACTTGGTAATCCATCTCTTCATCGATGCTGTCCGTACTTGAGACAATCGCTTCACGACCTTCGATCAGTTCAAAAAAATCCTTTTTATCGCCTTTTTTGAGTGCCTGAAAATCGTTAGCATAGATTAGTGTACTTGCCGGCAATTTATCGATCTCTGCGAAGGCAGTTGGGCTAGCAAGAGAGACAAAGTGAAGCGTTTTAGCATGGATATCTGCGTAAGAGAAAGCAAAGGCATCCGTGTACTTCTGGAAGTTACTTGAGATAAAGATAGGCACTTCGATCTCAGCAAGGTTCTCATCAATATTAATGCCGTTAAACACATGCTTTAAGTAACGCTGATACGTTGAGTTTTGACGCTTAAGACGTTCGTAGTCTTGAAAATGCTCGATTTTACGGATGAGCTCTTCGATCATAAATGGTTTTAAGATGTAATCTTTAGCCCCTGCACTAAGTGGCTTAGAGACCGTGTCATTAGAGATGTAAGAGACCATTAAAATCACAACCGCATCTTTGTACGCTTCGATAACAGGATAGATGTTCTGATCGTTAATGTTGGTAGATAGTAAGATGACATCATATGGGATGCGTTTAAGGGCATCTTGTGTTGATGAACTCATGTCACAGATGTGTCCAAGTTCACTTAGTTTTGCTGCGATGCTTTGAGCAAGGTAGATCTCATTTTCAATAATTAATATACGCATTTATTTTTGGGTCCAATCATAGTAGTTTAATGTTACGCTGGCCATGACGCCAACGCCTTCTTTACGGCCTATAAAGCCGAGTTTTTCTGTGGTTGTTGCTTTAACGTTCATCCGAGCAACAGGTATCTGTAAGATCGTAGCTAAGCTTGTTCGCATGGCTTGTTTGTAGTTGCTTAAACGAGGTGCTTCAGCAGCGATGGTGAGATCTGCATTGATGATCACTAGGCCAAACTGATGTAGGCGAAGTACAGTTGTCTTTAAGAGCTCTTTAGAGTCGATGTTTTTGTACTCACTTGAGGTGTCGGGAAAAAGCATCCCGATGTCGCCTAGACCTGCCGCGCCCAAAAGTGCGTCAATTAGTGCATGTATGGCAACATCACCATCACTGTGCGCCTTAAAACCATAATCCACATCGATCTTAACGCCACCAAGAAACATCTCACGCCCCTCTTCAAAAGCATGCACATCAAAACCATTTCCTACCAAGGTAGCAGAAGAGGGTGCTTTGATACATGGCAGTTTTGTGAGGTCATGTAGATAGGTGATCTTGTGAGCATCTTCTGAACCATCTACAAAATGGCGGGTACCACCATTGGCAACAATGGCAGAACTCTCATCGGTAAACTCTTCAGTTTGTGTAAGCGCTTTCTTTACTGCTTCAGTGTTGGAGAGTTGTGGTGTTTGAATACGCTTCACCTTGTCACGATCAATGGTGTTGTTCTCATAAACAATGGTATCAGCAACTGGGAGGGTTGGCACAATAACATCGGCGACTGTTTTTTTTGTGATAAGCGTCTCAATGAGTTTTATATCAACACAAGCACGTGCGATATCGCTAACCAAGACGTAGGGAGTAGTGACATGTTGGAGTGCATTTTTAAGTGATTGCTGACGGGTTTGATCACCTTTAACAATGGTATACTCACAGAAGTCTTGCATAAAAGGAACTTCCTCTTTATGTGAAGTAACAATGATGTTACTAAACAACGCAGTGTCCTCAAAACTCTTGGCGACAAATTGCCATAAAGGATCATGGTCTATCCTTAGCCACTGCTTTTTAACAGGGAGTCCGAAACGGCTAGAGTTACCTGCAGCTAGTAAGATAAGCGTTATATCAGACAAATACTCTCCTATTTATTTAAAACTGTTACGAAATTATACACTCTACTTACTTAACCTTTCGCTTAAATCGTCTCTATTCGTAACAATTGGTAACTTATTTTTAAGTGAAAATAGTGAGTGATAGCATATACCTTAGATAGAGGAGCCCTACATTATAATGTCTGCGCAAAAACTATAAATATAGAATAGGTCGCTGAGAGTCCCCCTCTAATATTAAGTTGAGTTGAAACTTTTTGGCTTACTTTTTGAGGGGTAAGGCTTTTTTAGGCTGACCTACTATATTACGATTATTATTTGAGAGTTAGTGGGTCACTCACTGCTTTCGCATGGAGAATATATTATGAGAACAGAGTGGTTAGAAAAACGTAAAAATGACAAAACACCCACACAGATGTACTATGCCAAAGAGGGCATTATTACTGAAGAGATGGAATACATCGCTAAGATTGAAAAACTTAGTCCAGAGCTAGTACGTAGTGAAGTTGCACGTGGTCGCTTGATCATTCCTGCTAACATCAACCATGCTAACCTTGAGCCAATGGCGATCGGTATTGCAGCAAGTTGTAAGATCAATGCGAACATTGGTTCATCAGCGATCGCTTCTGATGTTGAAGGTGAGATCGAGAAGATACAAGTTTCTCAGCACTATAAAGCCGACACAGCAATGGACCTTTCAACCGGTGGAGATCTTGACGAGATCCGCCGTGGGGTTATTGATAATGCACACATTCCTATTGGTACTGTGCCTATTTACCAGATCATTGCAGACTGTAATGACCGCATCGAGGACTTGAACATCGAAGTGATGCTTGAGGTTCTTGAGCGTCAAGCGAAGCAGGGCGTCTCTTACTTTACGATCCATGCCGGTTTCTTGTTAGAGACGATGCCTAAGGTGGCAAAGCGTAAGATGGGAATCGTTAGTCGTGGTGGTTCGTTGATGGCTGCGTGGATGATGCACTATCATAAAGAGAACCCATTCTACACAGCGTACGATGAGATCCTTGATATCTGTGCAAAGTATGATGTTTCACTTTCACTAGGTGACTCACTACGTCCAGGTTGTCTTGCGGATGCGTCTGATGATGCACAACTTGGTGAGCTTAAAGTACTAGGTGAATTGACACTACGTGCTTGGGAGAAAAATGTTCAAGTTATGATCGAGGGTCCAGGTCACGTGCCTTT
>JAJRVE010000078.1 GCA_024277445.1 Campylobacterales bacterium | reverse complement strand
AGGATTAAATATCTTTATTTAATTGTCAATTTCGTTATTTAAGGTGTGATATCCATACATTAACTGAGGATTAGTACTTTCGTTTTATACTGTCATTAGTTACTTCTACAGTAATTATAAAAACTCAAAAAACAATTAAATAGTAATCTGTATGACAAAGGAAATGAGATGACAGAAATAATCAGTGCTATAAAAAATGAAGTCAAAAAGGTGATGGTCGGTCAAGAAAATTTGATCGATGCGATGTTAATCGGACTTATTAGTGATGGTCATATTTTAGTGGAAGGTGTTCCTGGTCTTGCTAAGACGACGGCGATCAATGCACTTGCTAAGGCATTGGGTCTTGACTTTAAGCGGGTGCAGTTTACCCCTGACCTTCTTCCAAGTGATATTGTTGGAACTGAGATGTATGATCAAAAAGAGGGAACCTTCAAGGTCAAAAAAGGACCTGCCTTTACCAACTTGCTTCTAGCCGATGAGATTAACCGTGCTCCGGCCAAGGTGCAGTCAGCACTTTTGGAGGTGATGCAAGAGAAGCAGATCACGATCGCAGAAGACACCTTTAAACTTGATGAGCCTTTTTTAGTCTTGGCTACGCAAAACCCGGTAGAACAAGAGGGCGCGTACCAACTTCCTGAAGCACAGCTAGATCGTTTTATGTTAAAGGTCAATGTCGACTATAACAGTTTTGATGAAGAGATCGAGATCGTTAATCGTGTGGCGAACCGTAACTTCGGTGTGATCGAGAAGGTGGCTGATGCTACGGACATCATTGCGATGCGTGAGGCGGTTGAAGATGTTCATATTGATGATGAGGTAACAGCGTACATCGTCAAGCTTATCTATGCAACCCGTGAACCAGAAAAGTATGGGGTGCAGGGCATTGCTGAATACTTAGAATATGGTGCAAGTCCGCGTGCTTCAATCAACCTCTACAAGGCTGCTAAGGCGATTGCTTACATCCGTGGTAATGACTTTGTGACACCACTGGACATCGCCGATGTGGTACATGGCGTACTGCGTCACCGTATCATCTTAAACTATAAGGCAGAAGCTACTGGGATTAGTGCAGATGATGTCGTGACTAAGATCTTACAAGCTATCAAGTTACCGTAGGGCCTTTGATGTTTCTCGATAAAACCGAAGAGATCTTGATCAAGACCAGACGTAATATCTTTGGTCAAAATGCAGGGGGATCGCCATCACTGTTTTCTGGCAATGGTCTGGACTTTAAAGAGCTTCGTGAGTATGACATTGGTGATGATGTCAGAAAGATCAACTGGAAAGTGACTGCCAAGGCACAACGCCCTTTTGTGAACCTCTTCAATGAAGAGCGTGAACTTAATATTATGGTCGCTTTTATGGTGAGCGGTAGCATCTATTTTGGAAGCCAACGCTTTAAGCAGGAGTTGATGGCGGAGATCTTAGCCCTTCTCTCTTACTCAAGCATTAAGAGTGATGACCGCTTAAGTACGCTCTTTTTCTCTGACAAAGAGGAGTTTTTTATGCCTCCGACTAAGAAGATGGGTGCACTGCATATTACACTGGAAAAAGCCTTAGGCTTGGTCCCTCTGCAAAAAGAGAGTGATTATAAGGCTTTTGTTCAGTATGTGAATGAGCGTGTTAAACGAAAATCACTTATCTTTATAGTAGGTGATTTTTATGGCGATATTGATCTCTCATTATTAAACAAACATGAGGTCTTTGCGGTGATGGTACGTGACCCCTTTGAGGAGAACCCGAAGCTTTCTGGTGAGATGGAATTGGTGGATCCGAACAGTATGGAAGCAGATGAGTTTGTACTCTCGCCAAAGGTGATGAAAGCTTATCATAAAGCCTTGCAAGAGCATGATAACAAGCTTACGATGCACTTTGATCAACATCGCATTAAACATACGAAAATCTACACGGATGAAGAGCCTTTTGTAAAGCTCTCCAACCTATTTAGGCACTAAGATGGAACAGTTACGCGACATAAAAGGCTTGGTTGAAGTGAGTGACTACTCACTGTACTATCTGCTTGGACTTATTGGTATTGCTGTTTTAGTGCTTGTAGTGATAGGTCTCTACCTTTATAAAAAGTTGACTCAAAAAGCACCGATGACACAAAAAAAGTTGGCGATGGAGCTTCTAAAGAAGTTTGAAGTACATGATGCTAAGCAGAGTGCCTATGAATTTTCACATCTGGCGCAATACGCCGTCAAAGATGATCAGCGTCAGCAGTTAGAAGCGCTCTTAAAAGAGTTAGAACCTTATAAGTTTAAAAAAGAGGTGCCTGAGTTAGATGCGCAGCTCAAAGAGCGATTAGAAACATTTGTAAAGGAGTTAAGTCGTGGGTAACATAGTCTTTGAACACCCCTTGGTCTTTTTACTTTTACTGCTATTTGTAGTGTGTGAACGCTTTTGTAAACAAAAACGCCAGCAACTCATCATGCCAAACCTACCAATGTTGAAAAAGGTGGCAAAGAAGCAGAACATTTTTATAAACTTACTTAAAATTCTTATGGTTCTACTCCTCATCACGGCGATAGCAAGCCCGATCAAAGAAGATGAGGTCGTGGTTCAAAACGACAAAGGCTACGAGATCTCACTACTCTTAGACGCGAGTGGTTCGATGGAGCAGTATAACAAGTTTGAAATTGTTAAAGGGATCGTACAAGACTTTTTGAAAAAACGTGAACATGACAAGTTAGGGCTGACTATCTTTGCAGACTTTGCTTATGTGGCAATTCCTTTGACTTATGATAAAAAGAGTATTAGTGAACTTTTAGAGAAGATTGATGTGGGAATCGCGGGTAAACAGCGAACGGCACTTTACGAAGCACTTTTTATGAGCTCAAAGCTCTTTAAAAAGTCTAAGGCAAAACATAAGATTGCCATTCTTTTGACCGATGGGGTTGATAACGCGGGTACCATCCCACTTGATGTGGCTGTAAAGACGGCTAAAAAGTATGGTATTAAGGTCTATGTTATTGGTGTAGGAAGTGACCGAGATGTTGATCGAAATGTCCTAGCTAACATTGCCAATGAAACAGGTGGTAAGTTCTATATGGCTTCAACGGCAGAGCGCATCCAAGAGATCTATGACGAGATCGACAAGCTTGAAAAGAGTGAGATAAAGGCAAATAAGTTTATTAAAAAGCATTACTTCTACCAATATCCACTCGGTGGAGCAATCATACTGCTCTTACTCTACATCTTTATGCGAAGGAGACGTTATGCTGTTTAAAGAACCACAATTTTTACTCTTACTGCTGCTTCTTTTACCGATGGCGATCTTGCTCTTTCGTAAGGGTGGTACGCTTAAGGCCTATTTTGATGCTGAGATATTAAAAAAGTTACAGCGTTCAGACACGCTATTAAGCCCAATGATCAAAAGCTTTTTATTACTGTTCTCTGCTGCTTTGATGATTGTCGCCTTGGCTCGACCCTATGTTGATAACGGTGAGATCAAAGTGAGTACCAGTACTATTGATGTGATGGCGGCCTTTGACATTTCGCGTTCGATGTTCGCTAATGATGTCTATCCTAACCGTTTGGCACTGGCTAAGAAGAAGTTTAAGACCTTTAGTGGTGATTTTGAAGAGGCGAAGATCGGGGTGATTGGGTTTAGTTCACGCGCCTTTTTGATCTCTCCTCTAACAGAGGACTTTGGGACACTGGATTATCTGGTAGAACATATGAACTTTGACTCGGTTACACTTCGGGGAACATCGGTGATGAACGCTTTAGAAGTGACCAATGATCTTATGAAAGAGAGTGATAAAAAAGCACTAATCCTCTTTACAGATGGTGGTGACAAAAGCGACTTTTCAGAGGAGATCGCTTACGCAAAAGAGCATCATATCTTAGTCTTTGTTTATAACATTGGGACAACTAAGGGGGGTGTGATCCCTGAACGCGGCGGTGCCTTGAGTGATAAAAATGGTGACATTGTAGTAGTACGTTTAAACGAAAAGATTAAGTCACTAGCGCTTGAGAGTGGCGGTGCTTATATGGAGTACTCTCTTAAAACGGATGACATCGGTGAATTGGCCGAAGCAATTAAAAGCCGTTTTAGTGAGAAAAATGTTGAGGACTCAACCATACGTGATGTTCAAGAACTCTTTGTCTATCCACTTGGAGTAGCCTTGTTATTACTTTTTATAAGTCTCTACTCTTTACCAAGGAGAAAAGATGTTTAAGGCAATGACGATCACACTCTTTTTGACAACAACCCTTTTTGGAGGTCTGCTTGATTTTAGAACTTTAGATACGGCAAAAAAGTCATATGAAGCCGGCAACTACAGTGAAAGTGCTAAGGAATATAGTTCTTTGTCAGAGCAAAACGATGAAGTAAATTACAACTTGGGTAATGCTTATTACAAAGATAAAAAGTATGACAAAGCGATAGAAGTATTTAAACAGGTTCAGCGACCAGAACTAAAAGCGAAAGCACTCCACAATATGGGTAATGCCTATGCTCAGAGCAAAAAGGTGGATGAGGCGATTAAGGCATATGAAGAGGCGTTGAAGCTAAATGATGATGAAGATACCAAGTATAATCTTGAACTTTTGAAGAAAAAGAAGCAAGACCAAGAGAAGAAACAAAACGATAAAAACAAGAAAGACGATCAGCAAAAAGATAAAGATAAAAAGAAGCAAGATCAACAAAACAAAGATGATCAAGATAAAAAAGATCAGCAGAGAAAAGATGATCAAAAAAGTGATCAAGATAAAAAGAACGACGATAAGAACAAAAAACAAGAGCAGAGCGATCAAAAAAGCGATAAGCAGAAGCAAGACGAAGAAAAAAAGAGCGAAGAACAAAAGCAGAAAGAGGCTGAAGAAAAAGCCAAAAAAGAAAAAGAAGAAAAACAGAAAAAAGAGGAGGCGGAAGCTGCTCAGGGCGAACCTAAAGAGCTTCCTATAAGCGATATGCAAGAGCGAAAATATGAGAAGATGCTGGATAAACGGGGCATTAAGACCCTAATGGTCCCACTTAAAACACAAGGAGGTCATGATGATGAGACAACTGCTTGGTAGTCTGTTTTTACTACTAATCTTACCTGTAATGTTATGGGGTAGTGTAAAGGCAACGGTCGATAAAAATGCACTCTATCGAGGTGATAGTGTTACATACACCATCAGCGTGACAGGAAGCGATATCGAGTTTCCTACTATTACTGAAATAGGGGGCTATGCTATAGAGAGCACGTCGAGTGCTCAAAATATTAGTATAGTGAACGGCAACTTTGAAAAGAGAGTCTCTAAAAGTTATACGTTTGTGCCTTATAGTTCTGTAGAGATTCCAGCATATAAGGTCTTAGTCAATGGTGGGGTTGAGATGACTAGTCCCATTGCGGTTAAAATCGTAGAACCTTCTCAAGATAAAACTGCACCTATCGTCTTAGACATCAATCTCTCTAAGACCAAGGTTCATGTTGGTGAGGTGGTTCGTTTTAACCTTATCTTTAAAAAGAAGCCCAATGTACCGGTCTATAAACTTGATATTGAAGAGCCTAAGTTTGAAGATTTCTGGGTTAAAAAAGTAGATGGTGTGAGAGAAGGTGTAGATGGTGAGTACACTACGCAGACCTATACGTACTTACTCTTTGCTCAAAAGAGTGGTAAACTGCAGATCCCAGCGGTTACAGCTAAGGTCGGACAAGTTTCACAACAGAACCGTCGTGGTATGGATCCATTCTTTAACAGTGCTTTCGGCCAACAAGTCCGCTACACCAAGGTCTTTTCTAATCCACTATCCATAGAGGTAGAACCCCTGCCTAATGGCTTAGAACTTTATGGCGACTTCGATATAAAAGTAGAGGCTGATAAAACCTCTGTTATGGCAAACAAGCCCTTAAATCTTACGATATCAGTTGATGGCATCGGAAACATCGATGATGTCCAAAAGTTTGAACTCGATATCCCTGGAGTGGTTACGTATGCGAATGAACCTGTCATCAAGTCTGGTGTAAAAGATGATACCTACTTTGGACATTTTGAGCAGAAGATCGTTGTTATTGCTGATGGTTCATACACTATCCCTCCCTTTAGTATTCGCTATTTTGATAAAACGAGCCAAGAAGAGCGTGTTAAAACAACAGCACCTATTGCTATCACGGTTACCGGTGGCGTAGCTAAAGCGACGAAAATTCAAGCAAAACCTCTTGAAGAGAAAGTGACTTCAAATGCATCTTCTGAGGTTCAAGTAAGTGTAGCTAAGCGTAACTGGTTTGAGCTATTACTTGCTATGGGTATAGGTCTTGTGCTAGGTGCCTTAAGTGTTTGGTTGATGCTACGTCGCTCTTCAGATAAGGGTGAAAAAGAGATCACGACTCTCCCTATGGCAAAGCGTATTAAAAAAGCTAAGGGTGATAAAGCCTTGTTTGAGTTACTGTTACCGTATAAAAATGAGGACAAAGTGATAGATACAGCCTTGAAACAACTAGAAGCGAACCTCTATAAAGGTACTTCAAATAGTATTGATAGAAACAGTTTAATAGAATATTTTAATGGAGATGGTGAAGAGGTAGAGCTAATTTAAAAGCTTCTACCTTATACGTTTTAGTGGTTAATACCCTATCTCTGCAATAGAAGCAGCATAAGCATAGTGATCTTGTTCACTAGGTTGTTCTGTTGTCTTCTCTTTTTTCTTAGAAGACTTCTCTTCTGGTTTGGTCGTTTTAGACGCTTCTTTCTTTTTACTCAACGGTCACACTCTTAGCTAAGTTTCTTGGCATATCAACATCATTACCAAGACGTACAGAGATCTCCATAGAGAGCAGTTGCAGGGCAACCATCATCTCGAAAAACTCTAGCATGTAGTGGTCATGTTCTTGTGTCTGGATGAAGTCATCGGCCTTATCAAAGGTGACAGGACTGATCGCACAAATGGTACTATCTCTTGCGCTCAACTCTTCGACATTGCTTTTGGTTTTGTCATAAAGAAGCCCTTTTGGCATTAAAGCGATGGTGAAAAGTTCAGGGTCTGCCATAGCAATAGGACCATGTTTCATCTCGCCACTTGGGTATCCTTCTGCATGAAGATAGGTGATCTCTTTAAGTTTGAGTGCACCTTCAAGTGCGAGTGGGAAGAAAACATCACGACCGATGAAGAAGAAACCATGACCATGCAGATAACGCTTAGAGAGGCGACGAATCTTCTCGTGAAGATTGTCATCGATTTTAACACTGTTGGGGATCTCACGAAGTGCAGAGATCTGCTCTTTGATCGCTTCCGTTGAGAGGGTATTGCGCAGTTGGGCAACGTAGAGTGCTAACATCCAAAAAACTGTCATCTGTGTGGCAAAGGCTTTGGTGGAAGCAACCCCTTTTTCTATACCCGCGCGTGTTAAGATGCTAGCATCGGCTAAACGAACCATAGAAGAGTTGTCAACGTTACAGATGACTAAGGTCTTAAGACCAGCTGCTTTGGCCATTTTAAGGGTCTCAAGGGTGTCGGCTGTCTCACCACTTTGATAGATAACGACAAAGAGGGTGTCTTTAAGTAAAAGAGGCTCTTTATAACGTAACTCACTTGCTATCTCGACTGAAGTACGTACTTTAGCGTAACGCTCAAAGAGGTAAGATGAGGCGAGGGCAGAGTGGTACTATGTTCCACATGCACAGAGTTTGATCTCATTAATGCCATCAAAAAGGGTAGGGTCAAGTTCATCAAAGTTAATGCCCTCATCTTGGATGCGACCAAGCAGTGCATCACTAATAACATCGCTCTGCTCATAGATCTCTTTTTCCATAAAGAAGCGAAAGCCCTCTTTTTGT
>JAJRVE010000077.1 GCA_024277445.1 Campylobacterales bacterium | reverse complement strand
CCATTGGAGTTTGTACTCAAACTTTGCTTCATCAGGGTGTTCGTAGTTTGCTGTGTCAAGATAATCGACCTTAGTCTGTGTACAGGCATCCATAATAGTTAGGTCTTGATAAGGAAGCGCCACGTTTATAACGATATCCGCACCTACTTTGGTAATTAAAGCTGCTGTTTCAGAAACATTGTCCGCATCAACTTGTGCGATCTCTATAGCACCTTCTGGCAGTTGCTTTTGAATCTTTTCACAACTCTCTATACGGCGACTTGCCAAAATGATTTTAGTAAAGGTTTCTTTGTTCAAAACACATTTGTGTGTAACAACGCCACCAACACCACCTGCACCTATGATTAAAACTGTTGACATGATCTTCCTTTAAAATGATTGGCCGAGAGAGATATAAGTACTATAGTAATCTTCTTTATTACTGTCCACAGCACGACCTACACCAAGATAAAAAGGTCCTATAATCGTATCTGCTGCAAAGAAAATACTGTTAGCACTTATTAGACGATCTGCATCAAAGTTATCCACACCATACCAGGTAGCACCAGACTCAAAACTCACACCTGCATAAAGTGGCATACTCAACGAACCAAAAAAATCTTTTTGTGTCAATCGATAGCGATAGACAAAAGAAGCAAATGAAACGTTATTTCCTGTTATAGCATTGGTTGGAAGGCCGGAAAGTTTAAAAAGACCACCAAGTGTAAAGTAACTGTTGAAATCTTGAGAGAGACTGAAGCCAGCAGGTTGATTATTACTTCCTAATTGCCCATAATCATTCACAGAAAAAGTCTGCGCAAACTTCAGTGATGGCATAAAGGTGTGATGTCCGACACTAAATGCACCCGCATAATCAAAGAGGAATTGGTTGTATGATAACTTTCCGCCAGAGATCTGCTTACTATAGCGATATTCGACCTTTGCACGTTGCCCATGTTCTGGAAAAAAAGCATTATTTAACGAATCATACTCTAGCTCACCGATATAATCATATACATTGGCATCTGAAGATACTGTGGTATATGCCGAATTATTGCCATCAGTTATAATAAAATAAGTAGAGGGATTAACATGACGGATGTCAGCACCAGCCTCTAACCGAAGGTTTTTCATAAGATTAACACCTATACCAGCGACACCACCATAATCTCGTGCTTGCATCACAAAAGTCTCATCGAGGTCGGCTTTGATCTCATGGTTTTGAAGGATACTCGGTGAAACATACACCTTTTTATTACGATATAGCCCCCTTCCAAAAACAAAAACATGACCATAAGGGTCTATCGGTTGATAAAGCTCTGTGAGTAACAAGTTTTCCATACCAAAAGAGATACGATTTCGCCACTCTCCTCCATAGCTGTTAAGACCAAACTTAATGTATTCAAGTTTAATAAAGTAGTCTGTGTGTCCATCAAAGTTATCTTCAAAGCCCAAAGCAAACTTTATCTGACCATTCATATCCCAACTTGGTGTCGTTGTTACCTTTAAGATGTTTTTACCGTTTTTGTTAACAACAAGGTAGGTAACATCATCAAAAACCATGAGGTTATATATCTCCGCAATATCTTTATCCAACTGCTCTCTATCTATTGGTTTGCCAAGTTCAACATGAAGACGTCCTAATATTGCTGTGTCGCTTAAATAGGTGCCATTATCAAGTTCAATACTATCAATGACAGGAGCTGCTTTACGCTTTATCTTAGGACGATTTGCTAAGTAGTGATAATAATCATCTTCATACAGACTAAGATGAGAGAGATTCTGATCGTAGGATTTTTCTGCTGTTTCTTCACCAATAGCGATGATCTCTGGATACTTATCGGCATCTAAAGGGGTATAACCTTTAAGATCTGGCGTTAATAAGATCTCGTTATCATGTCCTTTCATACTTTCAATCGTCTGTTCAACGTTTTTACGCATCAAAATATTACTCAACTGACCTAAAACAGCGATATAGTTATCAAACTTGGCATCTTTATCGTATGGAGTTGAGATGTCCACAACAACGATATAGTCCATCCCCATCTCTTTACGCATTACATCAAGAGGAAGGTTGTCTGCGACACCACCATCAACCAAGACCTCGCCATTAATGGTAATGGGGTCAAACCCTCCAGGTATAGCTATGGAAGCATAGATCGCTTCTGCCAAAGAACCATCACGCAAAACAACCGTATCACCATCTCGAAGACGACTCGCTACAGAACGAAAAGGGATACGCAGTTCATCAAAGTCTTTAAGATTAGAAACATTATAGGTTTTCTTTTTCAAGTACGTCAGCATGTTCTGGCGTTTGAAAAGTCCTGTTCCAAAAACAATCTCATTATCACTGTTTATCCCGACTTTCGCATTACCAGGAAAATCACGTTGAAGCTTTTTACGTCGATACGGAATCTCTTTACGTTCATAGTCAAATGTAATGACTTTTCGCCAATCCATCGTCGTCAATTCTCTTTCTATCTCACTCGATGACATTCCCGCGGCATACAGTCCTCCAATAAAAGAGCCCATACTCGTACCAACAATTGCATCGATGGGGATATTATGATCTTCGAAAACCTTTATCACCCCTAGGTGGGCACCACCACGTGCACCACCGCCACTCAACACAAGACCTATTTTTGGTCTCTCTCCAAGTTGATGTCCATGTGATGTTTTTATAAGAGAAGCATTCACACCAGCCATCATTGCCACATCGCTATTACCTTTAGCCGAAAGCTCCAACTGCTCTAATATTTCACTGCTATTTGACTCATGAATGGAAGCTGTTTCTTCAAAAGGAGTCAGTCCTTTCGCTTTACTCTTAGGAACAATAGGCAGCGCATTAATATGTGTAAACTCATCATAAACAGCACCTTCTTCTTGTGCAATTAGCGTAGAGGTAAGTAGTGTTAAAGCAGTTAAGAGAAAGACTCTTTTACCTAGCATTATAAAACTCCAAATGCCAAAGAGAGTGTTGCCAACCAGATCGCCGCAAGGGTAAGTAGCGACAAGAAGACAATAGCTGCGCCCGCGTCTTTAGCCTGTTTTGCCAAGATGTGATAGTCTTGTGTGACCAGGTCAACAACACGTTCTATCGCGCTGTTCGTCACCTCTGCCAAGACAGGAATAATCAACGAGATACTCAAGATAAACTTGTACCCCACCTCTATAGGCAAGACCCAAGCAACAACAGTACCAATAATAAACAAAAGTATCTGCCACTTAAATGAGGCCTCATGTTTGGTGATGTCGACTAATCCTTCTAAGGCATACACTGTGTTTTTAAAGAGGTTGTGTTTTGGTTTATTGTGCATTGTAACGGTCCTTAAGTTTTTGTACTGCTGATCTGAGTTCATCTGCTGTTGTACTCATTGGTAGTGGTTCGCCATAGATAATGGTCACTTTACGACGCCACCATGAACGTTTGGGAACATAATGTTTCGGTGGACGCGACAGACGACTTCCCTCAAACCCACCGATGTAAGCAGGGATGATAACCCCTTCACTGTTTTTAGTTGCCAGCTCAAAACCGCGTTGGAACTTCTGTAGCTCTGTACCACGGTTAATGCCACCTTCTGGAAAAAGTGTCACCAACTCATGATGAGCCAGACGTTCTTTGACCAGTTTAAAGGCATCTTTCGCTGCTTTTGCAGAGACAGGAATCGCGCCACCCCACTTAAAAAAGGTATGAGCAATAGGCCAGTTGTAAATGCTACGCTCCATCATAAAGGTAGTCCGTCGTTCTATCGCAAAAGGGATGATGATCCAGTCAAACCAACTCACATGGTTTGGGGTAAGAAGAACTGCACCGTCATGGGGTACATTTTCAACACCCTCATAGTGCATGTCATAACGAAACGAGAGGATGAGCTCACCCAAGAACCATGCCAACATCAGTTGGTACTTACGGGTCATATGGATCGCCATCAACAAAGTCAAGACTGCAATAGCATAGAAGAGTTTACTCGCTTCAAAACCTTCATAGTACGCTAGGTACGTTGTCATACCCAGTAACATCACCATGAAGATGTTTTGGATGAAGTTGTTACCCGCCAAAATCGTTCCTAAGTGTACGCCTGGCGCATGTTTTTGTATGTAGGAGTTAAGCGGAACAATAAACATCCCCGAAAAGTACCCAAAGGTAAAGAAAAGAACCGCAATCGGTTCAAGGTGATCGAACACAGGAATAAGCAGAAGACTAAGCCCCATCCCTAATGCACTCACCGGCACCATACCCATGTTTATATAGTACTTGGAAAAACGTGCCGCCATAATCGAACCAATAACAATACCGATGATAGTCAGACCCAAAACACCGTTGACATACACCGTGTTGTTGATGAGCAAGACGGACTTAGCATACTCCGGAAAAACAGCAATAGCGACTTGAGAGACACCCCAGTAGATCGACAATGCCAAGATGGCTTGCAAGATGTTAGGCTTACGCGTAATCGTCTTCATGTTTTTACGCAAGTAAAGACCCGTAATGTACTTCTTAAAGTGAAACTTACGCTCAGAAGGAACACGTTGCTTGTTGGGAAGACGGGAGATAAGATAAAACTCACCCACCGAGTTAAGTACCAAGAGCCAACCTAGTGGTGCGATTTGCGTTAAGATCTCATCTGCACTACTGTAATCCGTCAACATCGCCTCAAACAAGAACGAGTAGATCCCCATTCCCGCCATAATAGCGACCATGGTGGTTGCCTGAACCGCAGCATTACCTGCCGAAATGTACTTGTTACCAACTAACTCTTTGATGTAACCATACTTCGCCGGCGAGTAGATCGCACTCTGTGTTGCGAGTAAAAAGGTCAGACCAAAGGCCACTTCAAACCAACCCATGTAGTATGAGAGGGTGATTAACAGTGTCAAAACAACCGCTAAGGCCGCTGCAAAGGTCATCACCTTGTTTTTAGGGAACTTGTCTGCTAAGAAACCAGCAGGGGTAAAGACTAAGATAAATGGCAATAAGATTAAAGCATTCACAATAGCTGAAAGAACAATCTGTATCTCACCATCGTACATCTTAAAGACAGTATTTTGTATGATGATCTTATGACCAAGGTCCGTAAATGCATTTAAAAATAGAGCTATAAGATAGGCATAGGTACCTTTGATCTTAAACATCTCTTTCATGAAACGACCTCTGTACTCCAACCAGCATAGATGCCGTGCTCTTTCTCAGCCGTGGTGATGAGTAAGAAAGCCAACTCTTCTAACAGTTCAGTATCGATGGCATGTTCTTGCGTCACCACCAAAGTATTACCATACTCTTCACTAGAGTTATAACTCACCTCTTTCTCACTAAACCCATGTAAATAAAGCTCTTCACCCACACGTTTAGCCTGAGACTCTGTTAAAAAGCCAAGGTAGTGTTCAACCTCACGTACACTTTCTAGTGTATCGCCTACTTCGGCTAACTCATCAATAATATGACGACTCTGCACCTGTTGTAACATCAAAGCACTCGGATAGAGTGTATAGAGATAATGCTCCCACTTTGCATCGCGGGTAGAACCCGTGTCTGTTATGAAGTCTGAACCTAAGACCTTCGCGACTAAGCCTTGAAACTTTTTAGCTGAAGGTGCGTAGAAGTAAAGCTCTAACCAACCGTCTTCATATTTTTGTCCAACATTGACAGCATCAAGTTCATTAACGAGTTGTTCTTTAAGCTCATCAACCTTAGCAGCGATGTTTTGTAGTTCAGTGGTAGTGGGAAAACCATTGTCATCCACATCGTTCATCTTTAGAAATGCCCACAGTAACCAAGGACGCTCGGCTTGAGGCGCCTCATCTAAGTAGTCCATCTCAAGTTCTGTTTTAACAGCACTCTCATCGCTAGTTGTAATATAGTATTCAATCATTGTTAATTATCTTTATAATAGAAGTCAGATATTTTATCTATTTGAATGTTTATTCTCGCTAAAAAATCGTTATAATTCGCGCATGGAAAACATCTTAATTATACTTTTACTCTATATCGGTCTTGAACTCTTTGAAATACAGTGGCAAAAAGCAGACAACCTCATGGGTGTTTTGGGTAACCTCTTCCGACGCTACCGACAAAACCTCATCATCTTCTTTCTTATGCACCCTACCTTTTACTTCGGTATTGGTCTTGCAATGATCACAGACCTCTCCTTTAGTTCCTTAGCCCTACTCTTCATCAAAACAGCCGACATGGCAACCAAGATCCTTCTTATCCAGCAAGTTTTTGAAAAGCAGGAGTTCTCACCCGAGATATCGAGTATGTTGTTAGCCCCACTCCACCCTAAAATGCTCTACCTCTCTATCTTCATCTATACCCCACTTGTCTACTTTGCCTTAGTTTCCAACTCACTCAGTGGTTTTTAAATAACCAGGCCATCACATCCTCATCACAAATAACTGAATATTTATAATTAATATAATAAGAACTTCTCTATTTCATCTTTTCATACTATAATTTCATCAAACTTTAATTATTAGGACAATCTATTATGAACATTATAAAAATCAGAAAAGCGTGTCAACCCATTCGTATCGTAGCAGGTCTTGCTCTTATTGCCACAGGTGTAGCAACAGGTAATGCATGGTTCTACTTAGGTGTAGTCCCTCTTATAGCAGGCATCATAAACTTCTGCCCACTCTGCATCATCACTAAAAAGTGTGAGATCTAGCCGCTAATCTTCTCACTCATCGCTCGTTAATTTCTCGTAGAAATAGCGAGTTACCCAGATCATTACTTCCTCTAAGCCTATTTTCAAATCATTATCTTTTCAATTATTCTACTTTTTGAGATCAATTCTCACTATTATTGTCACTCTAGGTAACACTAAAAGGACAGAATCTATCCTGTTCTTATAAATTATGATAATTACTTTCAAAACACTTGACATTGCATTGTCCATTCGTTAATATTTCTGCATCAAACATTGATTGTGAAAACAATTATCATAATAGGAAAGTAAAAATGAAAAAGATAGCACTGGCACTTAGCACAACAGCACTTTTAAGTAACATGGCATTCGCAGACGATGCATCAGAGATTACTGCATTAAAACAGCAAATGGCAGAACTACAAGCTAACCAAGAGGCTCTTATCGATGAGACATCAGACTCTCAAGTAGGATTTACTTCTGTTGATCCACAGTTCTCTCATAATGGAATGGGAGCAGCAGCATCTAAAGTCTACATGACCAAATCACCACTCTCTATAGGTGGCTATGGTGAGATGTATTTCGCTGCTCCAGACAATGGAGACAACATTGCTGATGTCTACCGTTTTGTACCGTACTTTGGTTACAAGTTTTCAGACAATATCATCTTAAATACAGAACTAGAGTTTGAGCATGGTGGTGCTGATCCACAAAACACAGATTCAGGTTACGCTGTAATTGAGTTCATGTACCTTGACTTTTTGATCGATCAAGCCTTTAATATTCAAGTAGGTAACTTTTTAACACCGGTTGGTCTGATCAACTTGCGTCATGAACCTGTTCTTTTTAACACCGTTCAACGCCCTAATACAGAGAAGTATCTCATCCCTTCTACATGGAACACTAACGGTGTTATGACCTATGGTACGATCGGCGATACAGGCCTTAGCTATAACGCAGGTATTGTTCAAGCACTTGACATGGATAACAGTAATGCTGGTAAGAAAAAACAGATCCGTTCTGCACGCTCAGGGTCTGTAGGAAAAACAACCTACAACAGGGTTGGTGCTGTTGGTCGTCTTGACTATAGAGGTGTGACAGGACTTCTTATTGGTGGATCTCTTTACTATGGAGATGCTTCTCAGGGCAGTGTAGCTGATGCTTCTACCTTTATGTACGATATTCATGGCGTATACGAAATAGCCGGTTTTAAAGCGAAGGCCGTTTATACTGCAACAAGTATTAATGGTGCAGATAAGATTGCAACAGTTAATGCTGGAGCTACAACACCTATTGATGCCTCAGTTTCAGAAGCGAATGGTTACTTTGTCAACCTTGAATATGACGTTTTAGCTTCATTGGCAACGACCTATAAACTTCCTGTTTTTGCACAATATGATTATATTAACCCAACTGGTACTGTTGTTGACCAAAACAACAATGAGATCGCGACCTTGGATACCAAAGCAGAAAGTGCGACCACTACAGTTGGTATTAACTTCTTTCCACACGAACAGGTTGTACTTAAACTGGATTACGCCATGACTGATTATGCTGATTCAAGTGCTGAGGACTACAACACCATCAGTGCAAGTTTTGGTTTTATCTTCTAGGGTAAAGAATCAATCTAGTGTAACAGAGAAGCTCATCCCTTCTCTGTCACAATAAGTGCTATACTTTCAAAAAATAAAGTGATTATTAATATGCGTTTTCTTCTCTTATCTTTTATACTCCTAACAGCCCTCCAAGCCAAACTTCTCATCAATCCTTTTGAGGCTCTTCATGCTGTCTATGGTGATGATGTCAAAATAGAAAAGAAAAATGTTTTATTGACTATAGCAAAAGCTGAAGTTGTTTACAAGCAAGCGAAGATGAAGAAAGGCAGCAAGATCTTTCGTACCTTTAAAGTCATCAAAGATGACAAGGTCATTGCCTATGCTATCTTGATCTCTCGTCCTGTACGCACCAAAGATGCCGCTATCTTGTACATGATCTCTCCGAAGGGTGTCATAGAGAGCGTAGAAGTCATCGCTTTCAACGAGCCGCCTGAGTTTACACCTTCTCGCCAATACATCAACCAGTTTAAAGGCAAGACAGGCCAAGATACCCTACGTGTTGGTAAAGACATCCCCACTGTAACAGGGGCAACTATGGGTGCGCGTAATGTTACCGATGGTGCCCGACTAGCACTTGCTGTCTTTGACATGCTGTTTAAAGAGCAGTAGTGAAGTTTACACTTATAAAGGATGTTAAAGGCGACAGCTTAATGCGCCCTCTTCTCGGTGGACTTCTTCTGTTCATATTGCTGTTTCTCTCGGCTGATATCATGCTTAAAAATGATCACATCGGTCTTACACCAACCCATCTTTCACAAACACTCTTTGGCAATGAAGAGGAATACATCGAACCTGTCACTGAGCACTTTTTGTTAGAACTCATGCACTCAGACATCTTCTTTATGATGATGACCCTTTTAACACTCAGTACCGTTTATGCTCGCCTTTGTCAAAACAAAAGACTTCGCCCCATCAACATTAATATCACGATGATCACAGCACTTTTAAGTACACTCTTTTTACCCCTTGCCTACTACCTATCGCCTCTATTTATCACGCCTTACATCATCAGCTTTTACATCTGGCACATTATGGCTATTGCGATGGCCATTGCCTCGCTTTACTACCTCTTCATCCCACAAAGAAGTGACGTTTAACAATGCACCAAAGTTACCGCTTTGCCATCACTTACTTTGCTATTTTCGGAACGCTTCTACTGATCAGTGGAGCGATGCTTTTTTTTAGTAAACTAGGCATCAGTTTTGAGAGTGTTCAGACCTTTTACCTAGGTAATGCCACAGGGTTTTCACAAGCAAAAAGTAGTTTTGGACTTTTAGAGACTGCCTTACCGCATCTTGGAGCAATGGGTCTTTTTACCTTTGTTCTAGGGCACTTCTTTCTCTTTGCATCCAAAAAGCAAAAACAGAAGACAATTAAACCCGTCATCATTATCTTCATCGCTGCGCTCTTAGACATAGGTAGTGGCTTTTTTATTATCCAAGGCTGGACTATTTTTGTATGGGTCAAGATTATCAGCTTTTTACTCTTGCAGAGCATAGGTCTTTACCTACTCTTCATCCTCTTTCTAACAACGGTTAAAAGCATCCAGAAGTACGCTAACTAGCCTACCCTACAACACTTGTTCCCATGCTCTGCGTGGGAACACCTACTTAATGTTGAATGGCATACACATTTAAACTACTGTATGCATTCCCACGCACAGCATGGGAACTAGAGGAATTAGCGGACAATACCACCCTTAACTTATTACTCCGTCTCACACTCAAAAGGTACACGCTTGGTAAACCGCCACGTTTTGACAAAGGTATCTAGCTTATCGCTAACATACTCTTTACCACTTGTTGTTACTAAAACATACCCCAACTCTAAATTATCTAAAAAACTTATCGCTTTTTTAAGAGGCATAACCGACGCTGCCGTAGCATAGGCATCGATGTCCGCACTGCTTCCGTGAGAGAGTAAGGTGATCGAGGCGAAGGTCTGTTGGGACGCTTTTCGTTTAGGATCGATGAGATGGTTATTTGTCTTACTCTCTATATAGCGTCTATAGTTACCACTTGTAGAGATAGCTGTATTTGGCTGCTTGGTAATAAACTTAGCAACAGTACTCTCACCAAAAGGGTTTTGCACGGCTATTGTACAGATGTCAAGGCAGCGTATGTCACCACTCAGAGCGATCTTACCTTGTGTAATGTTCTGCTCTTTCAAAAAGTCAGCCACCCTATCCACACCAAACCCTTTTCCCATACCACCGAGATCTACCGTTATACCGTTATCTAACCAAGCACGTTTTGGAGTAAAATGCAAGCCATTTAGATCTATCTTCGCTACGTTTAGCTCACTGTTCTTGGCTACACGTTCGTGCTCACCAAAGTGATAAAGATCTTTCGTGATGGAACCTACGGTAATATCGAAGTAGCCGTCACTCTCTTTGTAATACTGTTGAGAGAGTAACAAGGCTTTATAAGTGTAGGAAGATATAGCAACTTCTCTTTCGTGGTTAAGTCTGTAAATATCGGCATTTTTGTCATAACTTGACAAAGCGTTTTCCACACTTCTTACGATCTCAAAACTTTTTTGCAGAGCCTCCTTGTTCTCTTGTGGCAAGGTGATGGTCACGAAGGTCCCCATCAACATCTGTGTGCGTTCTAACATCTCACTAAAAAGCAAGGTAGAAATGAACAAAAGTGCAAAAAGAAGTTTCATACGCTTAGAGTAGCTTTAGAAAGTCACTAGGATGTGCTATGACATGGTCGCCATGTCCCTCAGGGCTAAACCCCCAGGTCGCAAAAACAGAGGTCACACCCGCACGAAAACCGGCTTCCATGTCCTTAGAGTTGTCTCCCACCATAAAGGCCTTGTCAACAGAAGCATTAAAACCTACTGCTTCAAGTGTTATATGTAGCATCTCAGGGTCAGGCTTCGGCAAGGCAACCATATCTGCTCCCACAATGCGTTCAAAGTAAGGAGCAAGACCCACGTGTTCTAACATACGCAGCGCAAACGGCGTAGGTGCATTCGTCGCTACCCCCATCTTAACACCACGCTGATGTAGCTCTTCGACTAACTCCATAATACCATCATAAACTACTGCCGACTCGGTACACTGCTTATGATAGTGCGCTTCAAAAGTAATCCTGTCACTATCTTGATAGATCTCAGTGTCATAAAACAACTTAGCAAGGTTACGATGATCACGGTTGATGGCATCTACTACAAAAGCACTCTCTAGTGGGGGTAAACCATGGTTACTCTGGCGTACATAGTTGATGGAAGCGGTAATATCGTTTTGCGAATCAATAAGCGTTCCATCCATGTCAAATATAACTACTCTCATCATCTCTCTTTAGTGTATAATTATCTATATTTTATCAACGCTAAGGTAATGAATGCGAATTGTTCTCTCTTTTTTACTCTCTCTACTAACATTCACTACGTTACTGCATGCAGATGATATCAACACAACGACTGAACCCGACCTCTTTACAAGTGAAGAAGATGGTCAATTTGACGTCAGTAACTACTTAGCGACCAAGTATGGCTTTATGGCTGTTCCCATCGTCATCACAGAACCGGCAGTGGGTTATGGTGGTGGTGCCACCCTACTCTTTTTACATGACAGTTTTTCTTCTTCTTTAGCCAAACGAAAATCTCCTCCGAGTATGTCAGGCGTCATGGTCGCCGCTACAGAAAATGGAACATGGTTTGGTGGTGCTTTTCACATGGGGTATTGGCTAGAAGACAGCATACGCAGTACTACAGCAGCAGGGTTGTTCAATGTCAACATGAACTTCTATCCCCTTCCCAAGTTCGCCTTAGATCTGAACATGAAAGGGTATATGGCTTATCAGGAGGTTATGTTTAGACTGGGAGGAAGCAACTTTTTTTTAGGCGGAAACTACTCCTATGTGGACAACACCATCAAGTCTAATAGTGATCGTATTTTGGGTAAGCTTATCAACCATTTTGAACCTGATATTAAGATGGGGAGTCTTGCTGCTATTGTTCAGTACGACTCACGTGACACCACTTTTACGCCTTCAAAAGGTCTCTTTGCCAAAGCAACTCTACGACGTTTTGATGAGAACTTTGGAGGGGCGCAGAACTTCTGGCGTAATGGGGCTAAGGCCTTTTATTTTATCCCGGCCTTAGATTCGCTCATTATCGGACTCAGAGCAGAGGGAGAGAGTGTCTCTGCTTCTGACAATGATTACATCCCTATCTTCGCTTATCCTTCTATCGTCATGCGGGGTGTTCCTGCTATGCGTTACCAAGGAGAGCATATGCTAATGGGTGAACTTCAGCTTCGATGGGAGTTTGTTAACCGTTGGAACCTTGTCGGTTTTGGTGGTGTAGGTAAGACCTTTGGCTCTGACAGTGCCGGTCTCATTGACACAAGCTTTTCAGATGCACCCGTTCACCCTGCAGGTGGTTTAGGTTTTCGATACGAACTTGCTCGAAAGTTCGGCTTATGGGGTGGTATGGACTTTGCAACTAGCGAAGAGAACAACTTCGCTTTTTACTTTACTATGGGTAGTGCATGGGGTGCGTTTTAAGTTATATTCAGTCACTATTACAGATAAAATAATATTTCCACAAGGTACTTAATGCTAAAAAAACCACTCTTGGCTCTGGCTATTTCTACTCTTTCACTACAAGCAAGTGAAACAGATATTGGGCTGAGCTACGGTTTTCATGACATGTTTGTCTCGAACATTACACGAAGTTCACTTCATGGTGGAGGAACCTCGCATACCTTAGGTGTTAACACTAGTATTTTCGTTGAGCACAGAACAGACTCAGACATTGTCATCGGTGGTTCTGAAGAGGTCTACTTTGATCGAGACCAAGACCACCTAGACCCTGACCATATTCCTATCTGGTTCAAGTTCAATGTTTACGCCGATGGACCACTTATTCGTATGACAGATAGCTTTAACTTCATGTGGCATCTTAACTTTCAAAACAAGCAAAATACTACTAGCGGCATTGAACGAGAGATCAAAAACATGTACGGTCTTGGGCTTGACTATTCTCCAAGTTCATTTCACCTAGCACTTAATGCGTATGCAGGGTTTTTCTACTTAGAGATCGATGATGATGCACCGATACAGTACTCTAAGACACAGGCTAAACAGTATGAGCGAAGTGATCTTGGTTTAGGGACTTCTTCTCTCTCTTTCAAGCTAGAGAGTAGTTGGAACATGACCGAAAACTTTACTATCTTAGGTCATGTTCAAAACTGGAGTAGTACAGGTGTAGGTAGTGGATGGTTAGAAAACGAGTATGTTGCAGAGATCAACTACGCAACTGATGGTTGGATCAAAAAAAGTAAGCTACATCTTCGTGCAACAGGGAGTGTAATAAATTCTGTGTCAACACCTGAATTCTCCTAAGATTGTATCATAAACCTAAAGCGCCATCTAGTCTCTCCTTGAAATGGATATTGAGTTGAGAGATGGTGAGACTCCAATTTCTGATAGGCATCGTCCACTTTTTCTCAGCGTTTTTAATGCCAGCATAGAGCAGTTTTAGTAAGCTATCGTCATTAGGAAAGGCACCTTTGGTCTTGGTCAGTGTACGGAACTGGCGATGCACTGATTCAATAATATTAGTGGTATAAATAATACGTCTAATATCCTCTGAGTACTTGAAGTAATGCGTGAGGTTATCCCACTTATTGCGCCATGAGTCAAAGACGATTGGATACTTCTTACCCCACTTTTCTTGCATCTTGTCTAAGGCAGCCGCAGCTTCATCTTTTGTGAAAGCTTGGTAGACACTTTTGAGTTCGCCTGCAAACTGTTTTTGGTCCTTAGAGGCAACATACTTGAGACTGTTGCGTATTTGATGAACAACACAGAGTTGTACCTCTGTTTCAGGAAATACTGCATTGACAGCATCAGGAAAGCCAGTAAGTCCGTCTACTGAAGCAATGAGTATATCTTTAACCCCACGGTTGTTCAGATCAGTCAGTACCTGTAGCCAGAACTTAGCACCTTCACTTTCATTAAGGTAGAGTCCAAGGATCTCTTTTTTACCATCAAGATTGACTCCAAGTACCGTGTAAAAGGCTTTAGAAACGTATCTCCCATCTTCTCTCACTTTATAGTGAATAGCGTCCAAGTATATAAAAGGGTATATAGCCTCTAAAGGTCTTCTTCTCCACTCTTCTAGCATTGGTATGAGTTTGTCAGTAACAGCCTTTATAGCTGGTTTGGAGAAGTGTACACCATAGATCTCTTCAATGTGGTCAATAATCTGCGAGTAACTATTGCCTAAGCTAAAGAGTGAGAGCATTTTTCTCTCGATCTCATCTGACATATGGGTTTGGCTCTTTTTTACAATTTGAGGCTCAAAACTACCATTACGGTATCTTGGAACATCAAGTTCAAATTCTCCATGTTCTGTTCGCATGGTCTTGGAGGCATAACCATTTTTACGGTTTCTTTGTAAGTCTTCTGATAGATGCGTCTCTATCTCTGCTTGTAGAGCTAACTCTGTTACTTGTTTGATGAGTCCTGTCAGAGCGCCATCTTTACCGGTTAAACTCTTTCCTGCTTTTATCTGCTCTGCTAAATAATCTACGTCTAACTCTATCTTCATCTGTATTTCCTTCTGTTATCAATTTTATCCAATTGACACAGAATTATTTACAGTCCCCAACCGTTGGTACCGTCAATATCTCCCCACGTACTGGCTACTCATTTCGTCTAGGAAATTATGGAAACATCTACCCTTTTGTTGGTGCCACCTACTTAGACGTGGAGTTAACGGTTGAAGGAAGTATCCCTGTTGCTGGTCATACATTAGACTACTCAATTGACCAAGAGAATAGCGACAAATGGAATGCCCTTGCTGGCTTTAATTTAGACTTTTCTAAATACTGGGCTTGGAACTTTGAAGCAGGTTTTTGGGGTTCACGTACCAATGTGATTTCAGGTATTACATTTAGATACTAAAACGCTATCTCTGTTTGGTTTTCTCCGCTAAAATACTATTTACTTTACTATATAGTTTATGGAGAATAAATGAACCTTACCCTCAAAAATCAACCACTATCTGCTATCGACGCCGAACTCACGGTCCTCTTTTTAACCGAAGAGACACTAGAAACTTCTGAATACAAAGAACTACTCGCTAAAACAGGCTTTAAAGCTTCTCAAGATACCTTTACTATCTTACATGAGAGTGGTCTTGTAGTGTGTGGTGTGGAGAACTATGGTTCAACTGCCCTACGTTCTGCTGCTGCTGTTGTTGTTAAAAAGGTCAAAGGCTACAAATACAGCTCTTTAAAACTTTCACAGTATTACCTAAAAAATGTTGCTGCCCTCGTAGAAGGTTTTGTAATGGGTGCTTACAGCTTTGAGATGTATAAGTCAGAGACATGTGAAGTCTCTCTTAAGGAGATCATCTTCTCAAGCGATGACTATAACAATGAAAGTGCAGACTTTAGTGCTATTGAAAAAGCCTTTAACGATGCACTCATCACAGCAACGGCGACCAACTTTACACGAGAACTTGTCAACATGACACCACAAGACATGACACCAGAAGTGATGGCAGAAGTCGCAGAGACACTGGCCACTACGAATGGTTTAGAGTGCGATGTCCTCGATGAAAAAGCACTTGAATTTGAAAACATGAACGCTATGCTCGCTGTAGGTCGTGCTTCTATCAATAAACCACGTCTTATCCACCTTGCGTACAAACCTGACAATACCCTTAAAACCGTTTCATTAATCGGTAAAGGACTGACTTATGACAGTGGTGGATTAAGTCTTAAACCTGCTGCTTCTATGGTCACCATGAAGATGGACAAGGCAGGTGCTTGTGCAGTACTTGGTATGATGAAAGCGGTGAGTGAGCTTAAACTACCTATCGAAGTGCATGGCTTTATTGGTGCGGCTGAAAACATGGTAGATGGTTCTGCTTATAAGCCTGATGATGTGTTAACTGCGCGTAACGGCAAGACCATCGAAGTACGAAATACTGACGCTGAAGGCCGCCTGGTCTTAGCAGATGTACTAGCCTATGCCCAAGACACAGTAACATCTGACTTTATCTTTGACTATGCAACACTTACCGGTGCTTGTATGGTCGCACTAGGGCCATATACGACAGGGATGATGGGACACTCTAATCATCTTAAACACAACATCCTAAAAGCCAATGCCCATTCGGGTGAGTTAGTAGGTTCACTACCATTTAATGATCATCTTAAAAAGCTCATTAAGAGTGAGATCGCTGATGTCTGTAATATCGCTTCTAAGCCATATGGAGGTGCCATCACTGCAGCACTTTTCCTTGACAACTTCATCACCGATGAGATGAAGTCCAAATGGATGCACTTCGACATCGCTGGTCCTGCCTACACTGAGAGCCCTTGGGATGTCTTTGGTCATGGTGGAACCGGTGCAGGTGTACGTATGACCGTGAAGTTTTTAGAGTCACTTAGCGAGAAAAAATAGTATAATATTTGAAAAGAGAAGGATAAACTATGAATTATGAACTCATTATTGTCATCATTGCCTCTTACCTCGTAGGTGTCATCTCTACAAACATGCGTGCTAAGTGCAGTGTCCACGATGAAGTCATTGTCGATGAGTGTCCTTACTCTAAAGCACATCACACGCCAAGTAAGGCGTAAAGATGACAGAGTGTAAAAACTGTGTTCACTACCTTGAAAAAGATCGGGAAAACTTCTACTGTAAGCTACTTGAGACAACTTACACTGAGAACCAAGACGAGTGTGAAGAGTTTGAAGAGATCAACGAATATGAATCCACTGCCTATGAGTGTGACTAAAAAAGTCTACCAGTAAACTTGAGTATTACCGTCACTCCTGCGAAGGCAGGAGTCCACGAATATAATCCATCCTAAATCTTAATAGACCACTCTAAACTCAACGCGCTTGTTAAACTCTAAGGCCTCTTTTGAGCCATCTTTAAGCAGTGGTTTTGACTCCCCATAGCCTATCGCCTTCACACGACTAGCATCTATGCCTTGAGAGACAATGTACTTCTTAATGTTGTCAGCACGTGCTTGACTTAGCTTGAGATTGCTCTGTGCAGAGCCAAGACTGTTCGTGTG
>JAJRVE010000076.1 GCA_024277445.1 Campylobacterales bacterium | reverse complement strand
GCAACCTTTTTACGTTCACTCGATTCACAGCCGTGGTCTGTGGCCTATGTGGCACCTTCTCGTCGTCCTACAGATGGACGTTATGGTGAGAATCCTAACCGTTTGGGAAGCTACTATCAGTTTCAAGCACTGATCAAACCAAGTCCTGACAACATTCAAGAACTTTACTTAAAAAGTTTAGAATACCTAGGGTTGAACTTACAAGACCATGACATTCGTTTTGTGGAAGACAACTGGGAGTCACCAACACTTGGTGCTTGGGGACTAGGTTGGGAAGTGTGGTTAAACGGTATGGAAGTGACACAGTTTACTTACTTCCAGCAGGTTGGTGGTATTGCTTGTGACCCTGTCGCGGTTGAGATTACTTATGGAACAGAGCGTTTGGCGATGTACTTACAAGGTGTGGACTCAGTTTTTGATATTGTCTGGAATGAAAACGAGCATGGTAAGACCTACTATCGTGACATCCATAAAGAGAGCGAAATCCAGTTCTCCAAATACAACTTTGAAGTAGCCGACACCGATATGTTGTTTGCAGACTTCGAAGCTAAAGCAAAAGAGTGTAAACGTGCCTTAGATGCAGGACTTCCTCTTCCTGCGTATGATCTATGTATGGCAGCATCTAACACATTTAATACGCTTGACGCACGTAAAGCGGTCTCTCAAACAGAACGTGCCAGCTACATCTTACAGATCCGCGACCTCTCAAAAGGGTGTGCAGAACTTTATAAAGCACAAGAAGCAGAACGTTTAGAACGCGTTAAAGCCTAAGCTCCACGAGCTAATCTTGTTAGAAAGTATATTGTTAATTCCGGCCTTCGCAGGAAAAACGAAAGTGTAAAGTGAATACATGAAAATCCTCATTGGCCAAATCGACAAGATTATCTTCGAACAAGATGGTTTCTTTATTGGGGTACTCAAGTCTGGTGAAAAGATACAGGGCGAGTATCATGAGAGTGAGGTCAGTAATCTCATTGATGCAGCCGTTACACTTAAAGGCGAATATACCGACCATAAAAAACATGGCAAATCTTTTCTCTTTGAGACCCTTACCGTCAACCAAAATGAACTCTTCTTCTTTCTTAACCGTGTCGTTAAAGGCTTTCCCAAAAAAGTAACCGCTGATCTCATAGAGAAGTTTGGTAATGAAGGTCTTGTTGACATATTAGACAATGACATCGAGCGTTTACTAGAATTTAAGGGCATTAAGAAAAAACGTCTAGCGAAGATGCAGGCACGTTGGAAACAGTTTCGCTCGCTACGTGAACTCGGCTCATTTCTCTCTCCTTTTGGTGTGACACCGGGGATTCTCTCTATCATTGCAGGCGCCATGAAAGAGGTGCAAAATCCCGCTGAAAAGATCAAAAACAACCCTTACATCTTAACCTCTATACGCGGTATCGGTTTTAAACGTGCGGACGAGATAGCCCTCAACATGGGGATCGACCCGATGTCTGATAAACGTATTAGTTCTGCGATGGATTATGCGCTTAATGAGTACTGCGATCAGCAGGGAAACTCCTGTGTCGAGAAAAGTGTACTTTTTGAGAAGCTTGATGATCTACTTAACTTCAATGGAAAAAACAGTACCTATGAGGTTGTTTTGTTGGCACGAGTAAGCGAAGGAAGTATCTATCCTCTTGCCAACCATCGGTATGCGCCTGATAGGCTATACGAGGCGGAGAAGTTTCTTTTTGATGAGTTTAAACGACGTGCTAAAGTTGACAATGGTGTAATCGTAAAAGAGCTAGATGCCTTTGTCGCTAAGGGCGGACTCGACCTTGGTGAACAGCAGCGTGAGGCAGTTGAGGTGATCAACAGTGGTAAAGGCATACTCTGTTTAGTTGGTTACGCAGGTACGGGTAAAAGTACAACTGCGCGAACTATTTTAGATGTTTTAGCTCAACGTTATAAGCCTGAAGCTGTCATTACCTGTGCTTTGAGTGGGATCGCTTCGCAACGCATTGCAGAGACGACTGGGTACGCGAGTGCGACTATACAGAGCCTTTTAGTGAAGTTCGAAGACAAGGATTATCTGCCCTATGAGGTTGTTCTAATCGATGAAGCTTCTATGATCAACTCCATGCTTTTTGCACGCCTTCTCTCAAAATTAGCGCGTGATGCTGTGATCATCATTGTTGGTGATGATGCACAACTTCCGCCTATCGGGGCAGGTGATGTCTTGAGCGATCTGTTACGTTTAGAGCTAACACCGATTGTTAAGTTGACGAAGATATACCGCCAAAGTGAAGAACAGGCGATTGCCTTGATCGCTAACGACATCCGTCAAGGTGTCATCCCTGCATACAACCAAACTTATGATGACTTCTCTTTTATACATGTTGACATTGAGAACTATTATGCACGTCGCGCTAATGCTTCTCAGAGTGAGTTGGCAGAACTTCGTCAAGAAAATGCTGATGCCATTGTACGTGAACTAATGCACAAGGCGGTGACCTATATCCCTAAAGCACGACGTTATCTTGCACAAAAAGAGATCAAAGAGTATCTAAACTATTTTCAAGTGATCACTCCGATGAAGGGTGGAACGTTAGGGGTAGATAATCTCAATACTGTTCTTCAGTCCTATTTTAACCCTAAGCCAAAACAGGTGGTAAAAAAAGGTGAACGTGAGTACCGTCTCCTCGACAAGGTAGTCCATACCAAAAATGAGAACATGCCTTCTTGGAGTATGTCTGGGTTTAAAAATGAAGAGGAGAGTAGTGAACGCCGTATCTTTAATGGCATGGGTGGCTTACTTTTTAAGATAGATGAAGAAGAGGAACTTGTTTATGTTGTCTACCCCAATGAAGATACAGTGGTGCAGTACAGTTATGATCAGTTAAAAAGTCATCTTATGCTCTCTTATGCACTGACCATACATAAAGTTCAAGGGATGGAGTATGACGTCGTAGTGATGCCGATGAGCTTTTCACACTTCATCATGCACAACACCAAACTACTCTACACCGCGATAACACGGGCGAAGCATAAGTGCTATGTCATTGGAGAGGGAGCTGCTTTTGAGTCTGCTTGCCGTCGACTAGAAGTGACTAAGCGTGACACCGTGATGGCTGAGCTTGGCGGTGCCTAGCCTAAGCACTTTGACAACTTGGACAGAGTCCATTTAAGACCACTGCTGAGTGGTTTAACTTAAATCCGCTTTCACTTTCAGCAGAGAACATCAACTCATCAATACATTTGTTCATGTCCAAAACATTGCCACATTGATCACAAGCAAGATGGATGTGTGGTGCTTTCGCTATCTCGTATTGTAATTTTCTGTCTGGAACTTTGATCACTTCTAAGATCTTGAGTTCATACATCTGACTGACATTTTTATAGACAGTAGCGAGTGAGATGGCTGGAAAACTCATTTTCAATATCGCGTAAAGTGCATCAACATCGATATGCCCAGCATGTTCTATCTCTTCAAGTAAGGCAAGACGCTGTGGGGTTACTTTTAGCTCTTGGTCACGTAATGTTTGTGTAAATTCCATAGTACTTCTTCTATTTATATAGTGACAGTATATCTACAAAAGATAAAACTAACTAAATAATAAAAATTATTATTTAAGTTTAATTACTCTATACTGATGGAAATACTTTAGATATCAGGAGATAAAATGAAACAGACATTACTTTTAATGGCACTTAGTGCAACAGTTATGGCTTCACCACTTGCTAAGCAGGCAAAAGATGCAGGTCTAGTAGCGATTCCAGCAAGTCAAGCAGCTGTGATGAAGTTAATTGATAACCCAAAAAACCACCTAACGCCAGAGAAGATCGAACTGGGTAAAAAACTCTATTTTGATCCACGTCTTTCGAAAAGTGGTCTGATCAGTTGTAACTTCTGTCACAATCTAGGTGAGGGTGGAGATGATGGTGTCTCAGCAGCGATCGGTCATGGTTGGACAGCTAACCCGCACCACTTAAACTCACCAACAGTCTACAATGCAGTCTTCGCAGAGAAGCAGTTTTGGGATGGGCGTAGTCCTGACTTAGAAGACCAAGCAAAAGGACCTACACTAGCACCACCAGAGATGGCAGCAACGAAAGAGCACATCTCTAAAGTAGTTAACTCTATGCCAGAATATGTAGCTGAGTTTAAAAAAGCATATGGCAAAAATGTGAAAATCGACTTCAACTCTATTACCGATACGATCGGTTTGTTTGAGCGTACGCTTGTAACACCATCACGTTTTGATGACTTTTTAAATGGTAATGATAAAGCCTTGTCAAAAGCTGAAAAAGAGGGTCTTAAGACCTTTATCAACACAGGT
>JAJRVE010000006.1 GCA_024277445.1 Campylobacterales bacterium | reverse complement strand
TAGGATGTTTGTCCCAGTAAGCCTTATGCAAAGGGTTGTTATAGACAGAGGACTTACGGTGCGCCGAGTCATAATACTCATCATAGATAAGAGGATGACATTTTTGGCAGACCTTACTTTCGTTAGCAGTTGCAAAGAGGGAGATGTAAAAAGTGGTGAGTAATAAGATGATCTGTTTCATGGTGTAATCGTATCAAACTTTATGAGCGGAAAAATTGATCTATTATAAGAAAACAGGGTGATATACTTGCCAGAAAATAAAAAAAAGGACAAGGAAAAAAGGAGTGATTTGTGGTTTACAAGGCCACAAAGTAAAAATGAAAGAAAGTTTTGAAAGAGTGGAGTGAGTCTCTTTCTTGCTTTCGTAATAACAGTTTAAGCTAAAATAGTGTGGAAAAATGTATATTTCTATAAAATAAAGAACGTCGTTGTATAATCATAGAAACTTATTAGTATTGCGAGATTTATAACGATGTTTAAGGTCCCTTCCTCCTATCAAACTAAAAAAGATGCCGATAAAGTGCTCTTTCAAGCCTTTACACAAAGACTTCGTGAAAAAGGTCTTTTGGTTAAAACACCTATACGTGGTAGTGTAGAGATAGCATTAGAGTTGAGTGGGTACTTCTTTCTATTTACTTTTATGACGCAGATCCCACCTGTTGTGGTAGGACTACTCTTTGTTTTATTGATGGTTCGCTCGACCTATATTGTTCATGACCTGTTACATAAACAATATTTTTCACGTAAAGTAGGTAATCTCTTGGGCCTAATATTTGGTAATTTACTAATAGGGCTCTCTGGTAAGTGGTGGGACAGAGAACATAATGTTATGCATCATACTTATACCAATGCAGCAGAAAAAGATACAGATGTGCAAGGATTTGGTGGTGCTATTATAGGTAAGCATGACTCTGTGAAATTTATCCACCGTTATCAACACTACTTCTTTTTTCTCCTACTTCCTGCTATCTATGTGAGTTTTTTTATACAGTCTTACACATTTGTAATCCAAAAACGTAACTGGATAGAGTTACTGTTTCTTTTACTGCATCTACTTATTCCGATGAGTGTGTTTGTACTTTTAGGTGCGGTTGATGGGGCAATAGTTGTGAGCATAACTTACCTTGGGTACGGTCTTGCTTTAGCCTTGGTGACCATCACAAACCATATCGGTCTTCCGATTCACTTTGGTGATGATTATAAAAAGTACAGTTGGGTTGACTTACAGACACGAGGGAGTCGTAATATTAAAGGGGGTCGTTTTATTCATTATATCTACGGTGGGCTCAACACACAGATAGAACACCATCTTTTTCCTCACGCTTCTCGGTTTCAACTACTTAAGATTGCAAAAGAGGCAGAACAGTTTTGTCGAGAAAATGGGTTTATCTATCATGTAACGACCCCGCTGCAAGCATATGAAGAGATCTTTTTGTATATGAAAAAGCTACGCTTAGAGTAGAAAGAGAGATTTTAGAGCTGTAATGTTATATAATGACGAATCTATTTTAATTCCCTATCTTAACATTGGGACAAGGAACGTGTTCGTATGAAAAAAATTCTCTCTTTAGTACTGTTAATTACACTTTTTGTTGGTGGCTATATGGCTTATGACAAAGTGGCTAAGTTCCTTCCATTTGTTGATCAGTTGAGTCAAGAGCATGTGGGTGTTGCTGTGGATCTTCAAGATGTCGCTCAAAAAGAGGCGCATTTTGTGGGGCAGGCGAAGTGTGCTGAGTGTCATAAAGAGCAACATAAGGGCTGGAGTCACTCGCGTCACCCTAAGATGATCCAAGACATCAATAAAGATCCAAGTGTGGTTGTTGCAGACTTCTCTAAACTTCCTGCAGATGCCAACTTCTTACTCAAAGATGCTATCTATACAGTGGGCGGTAAGTTCAAACAGCGGTTTATGATGCGCAAAGATATCAATGGAACAGAAGATTATGTTTTGGGGAACTACCAGTGGAATGTGCAGACAGGAAAATGGCAAAAGTTTAAGCCATGGAAATATTGGTATAAGGGTGCTTATCCACATGACAATGAGAAACTTCCAACCTCACGTGCTTGCGATGGGTGTCACTTTACCGGTTTTATGTCGACAGAGAAACGTGTGGACACGGGGATAAGTTGTGAGGCCTGTCATGGTCCTGCTTCTGAGCATGTTAAAGATCCTGACTCTCCTGTCTATAAAGCCTCTTTGAGTGATCCTGTTCGTCAAAATGAGGTCTGTCTACAGTGTCACATGCGTAACCGTGACAAACGTCTTGAGAGTGTTGAGATGAGTGAGATCTATGGGGATGCGAGAGATTATCCGTTTGGATATGAAGCGGGTAAATCATTGGCGAAGTATAAGATGGTCGCTCCGTTCGTGATGGGTCATGAAACCAAAGAGTTTTATGCCAATGGCGCAGCGAAGAAGAACCGTACACAAGGTAATGAGTTTGTTCACTCTATGAAGGGTAAGCACGGTATTACCTGTATAAACTGTCACAACCCACACACCTTAGAGCCTACAGCGCAGAAGAACACGGGCAATGCCCTCTGTATGAAGTGTCATAGTTTTGGTTCGCCTATCGGGCCACACCAAAATAACATTGAGGCACATACACACCACAAACCAGAGTATAAAGGCTCTCTTTGTGTAGAGTGTCACATGCCAAAAACAGGTCGTCACACAGGTAAGTCACCGATAACGGTACGAAGCAACCTCTTTGGTTTCACCACGCCAGATCAGACGACCAACTATAACATGCCACCTGAGACGAACGCTTGTTTCACCTGTCATGCCAAAGATCGTTACATGCATACTCTTCAAGATGACCTTGAGAAGTGGGGCATGGTCAGTTGGGACAAACG
>JAJRVE010000075.1 GCA_024277445.1 Campylobacterales bacterium | reverse complement strand
CCATTCTCATCTGGATCAAACTTGGATGGGGAAGGGATATACATTAATTAACCTCTATAACGCTGTAAACAGGTGTTTTTTCTTCTAGATTTTTAATGCCTTCTAGGAAGGTTAGCCCCATGATAAAACATGACTCAACACAGTTGGCACCCACTTTTTCGATCAACGAAGCAGCAGCGTTAGCAGTACCACCTGTCGCTATGAGGTCGTCTATGAGTAAGACTCTGGCATCTTTTGTCTCATTAAAGGCATCAATATGGATCTCAACTTCATCTATGCCATACTCTAAAGCATACTTTTCAGAGACTGTTGTGTAAGGAAGTTTTCCCTTTTTACGAATCGGCACAAAACCAACACCCAAGTCACGCGCGAGTGTCGCACCAAAGATAAAACCACGTGCATCAATACCAGCAACATAGTCCAAGTTGTAAGAGGCGTAACGCTCTTTAAGATGGTCTTGAAGTGTTTTAAACGCTTCTGGGTTATTTAAGATTGTTGTGATGTCTTTAAAGACGATCCCTGGCTTTGGAAAGTCGGGGATATCACGAATAGCACCTTCGATGATGGCACGTTGTTCAGTTGTTAGTGTCATAACTAGCCTTTAATCGCTTCGATCTTCTCAACACGACCTGCGTGACGACCGCCCTCAAATGAACCAGCGATCCATGAGTCTAAAATGGACTCTGCAACACCAACACCTACGATGCGCTCTCCAAAACAGAGTACGTTTGCATTGTTGTGTGCGCGTGCCATGGTTGCGGTGTAGGCGTCATGACAAAGTGCTGCGCGGATGCCATGAAAACGGTTAGCCGACATACTCATACCGATGCCCGAACCACAGATCAAAATACCATGAGCACTATCATCGGCCAAAACAGCCTCAGAGACTTTAACCGCGTAGTCTGGATAGTCAACACGGTCTTTAGAAAAGGGACCTAGGTCTTCAACCTCATGGCCTTTAGCGCGTAACATCTCAACGGTGATGTCTTTAAGATCGATTCCTGCGTGGTCTGTTGCAACATAAAATTTCATTTTTTTCCTTTAAGAGAGAAGTAGATGAAGTACAAATTGTACTGGAGCAAAAAGTACATACTCATTGATTGGTGTAACTAAGATAACGAGCACGATGATCATGCCATAACGCTCCATCTTGAAAAACCATTCAGCAATAGCGTCGTACTTAAACTTGAGTGCCAAGTAGCTGATGAAGTGAGCACCATCAAACTGTGGGATAGGTAAGAGGTTAAAGACACCAAGTACCACATTGATGATGACTAACTGCATAACTAAGAGGTAGGCAAATACGTAGACCATAGAGTCAGAGACAAGAGGTTGTGACATACTTAGTAGGGCTACTGAAGCTAGTCCTGCCAAGATGAAGTTATAGGTGATCCCCGCTAGTGAGACTTGCATCGCTGCGTTGTAGCCACCATTGTTAACAACGGTACGGATGTTGACCGGAACAGGTTTTGCCCAACCAAACAAGAAGCCGCCATCACTTCCAAAAAGCATCGGTATGAAGTACATCATCGCAGGTACAAGAAGTGAACCGATAGGGTCAATGTGTGAGATAGGGTTGATGGTAAGTCGACCAGTATTTTTAGCCGTCATGTCGCCGTATTTGTAAGCAACCCAACCGTGCATAATCTCATGACCGATGATAGCGATGAGTAGGGCAATGACCGCCGTAGCGATCTTAAAAAGATCAATAGAGTCCATGGTCGTTTTTGTCCTCTCTAATACGCTCTTCTACAGCTTTGCTAAGATGTTCAGGCTCTTCAAGGTCGCTAGGTGTCTTACCCATGCGATCCCAACGGATGATGTAGTTGTCATCCATACTAAAGTAGACAAACCAAGGTGTGCCTTCAACTAAACCATAAGGAACTGCACCCCAAAAACGGCTGTCGTTTGAGTGGTCACGGTTGTCACCCATCATAAAGTAGTGTCCCTCTTCAACAAGGGCAGGACCGAAGTTAAAGATCGGTGCAGGATAGCGTCCATTGTCGACGATTTTTGTGTCATGATGGATACCAGGGTGTGCTTTTTGATACGGGTTCTTTACCCATAATTCGCCACCAAAGACCATGATCTCAAAGTCATTGTAAAACATCTTGACATATTCATCACCCTCTTTAGGGTGGAGGTAGAGGTCTTTGTCACGTACAGCTATCTTGTCACCAGGCAGGCCAACACAACGCTTTACATAGTGCAAGTTAGTGTTGTGTGGATAGCGGAAGATAACAATGTCACCACGCTCTGGTGTATCGCCATCATAAACGTGTCCGTCAGTACCCGGAATAACAGGGATTTCTAAAAAAGGGATGTGCGGAGTAGGGATACCATAAGCAAACTTCTTAGCAAAAAGGTGATCTCCCACTAAAAGCGAATCTTTCATCGAACCACTAGGGATGCGAAACGCCTGAGCGATAAAGAAGATGATGAAAAGAACGATAATGATCGTACCTGTCCAAGAGTTGGAGAACTTATATGCTTTGTGGGCAGCGTTAAAGGCTTTTTGTTTCATTAACTCTCTTTAGCGTGTGCTTGTGCAGCACGTAGGGTATTTTTTAGTAGCATTGCGATGGTCATGGGACCAACACCACCGGGAACAGGGGTGATATATGAGCTCTTAGGTGCTACGTTTTCAAAGTCAACGTCGCCTACTAGTTTGCCATTAGGCGCACGGTTGATTCCGATGTCGATAATGATCGCACCCTCTTTGACCATGTCCTCTTTAATGAGGTTGATCACGCCTGCACCAACTAAGATGATGTCGGCGTCAAGTGTAGCGGCTTTGAGGTCCTTAGTGTAGATGTGTGTGACTTGAACAGTCGCATCAGCATTAAGAAGTAGGGCTGCCATAGGTTTACCAACAATGTTAGAAGCACCAACGACTACAGCGTTCATCCCTTTAGGATCAATGTTGTACTCAGCTAAAAGTTCCATAACGCCCAGTGGCGTACATGGTACAAAACCATCCAAGCCTGTTGTCAAACGCCCTACGTTGTAAGGGTGGAAACCATCCACATCTTTGTTCGGCGCTACTAGTTCAAGTAGTTTTGTCGTGTCGATCTGCCCTGGGAGAGGAAGTTGGATCAAGATACCATCGATGCTTGGGTTCTGGTTCATCATCTTGATCGTGTTCTCGATCGCATCTTGAGATATGTCAGCAGGCATTTCGTGGGTAACAGAGTAGAAACCTACACGGTCACACGCCTTTTTTTTCATGCCAACATAAGCGTGAGAAGCAGGGTCACTTCCGACTAAGATAACCGCGAGTCCAGGTGTACGCCCTGTCTCTTCTTTAAGTGTTTTAACGCCAACGGCGACTTGGTCTTCGATCTTTTTTGAGAGTGCTTTACCATCAAGAATCTGCATTTAGAGGAGTCCTACATTAAAATTTCGTTATTATATCGCCAAATGTCTAACAAGGTGCTTTTGATGAAGATGTTATCGGCTTTTACGCTGCTCACTACCCTTATAACTGCTCTCAACGCAGAAGTTTCGTTTATTACCGAAGCGGAGTATGCCTCACAACTTTACCACTCTCCACGAGGGATAGGCTGTTTTAAATGCCACGGTGAAAAAGGTGAGGGCAAGCTGATCGCCAAGTATAAAGATAAGGGCGAGCAGAAGTCATTTCGTCCACCTGCTATTAATGGCCTTGACTTTGAGTCCTTTTACAAGGCGATGAGTAAACGGCAACGTGGTATGCCCCGTTACTTCTTAACCGATGAAGAGATCAAAATCCTTTATGTCTATCTGCACCCAAAAGAGCTTGATAGTGCTGATCAATAATACAAGTGCTATTGAAGAGGCGATAGAACGTCGGGATCTTTCGTATTTTGATGCCTTGATGAAACCGGTGGGTCGTGTTATCAACACGAAGCAAAACTACAGATCCCCCCTAATGCTCTCAGCACACAAACTAAAACACCTCAACAAGATCCCAGAACTTTTTAGTGATGCCATTATCTTAAACTTAGAAGATGGCGTCTCTACCGAGATGAAGCCCTTTGCCTTACGCTTGGTGATGCTAACACTTAATGCCTTGGGCGAGTGTGATAAGAAGATCATCGTACGTGTTAATGCATTAGACGAGGGTGGTGTAGAAGAGATCAAAGCACTTAATGCCTTTAGACCTGACGCTATCCGTGTGCCTAAGATCAAAACGGTGGATGATGTTCATAAAGTATTGGCACTCTGTGATGAAGCGATAGAGGTACATCTATCCATCGAGACAAAAGAGGCGTGGCTTAATCTTAAAGCATTGCGTGTTGATGAGCGTGTCAAAGCTTTTTATCTGGGTGTTCTGGATCTTTTTGCTGATATGGGACTCTCCCAAGCATTAATTCAAGGAGACAACCCACTTATGCATCATCTCTTGTCTGAGTTTATCATCACATCCAAAGCACTCGGTGTGAAGCCTGTCTCTTTTGTCTTTCAAGAGT
>JAJRVE010000074.1 GCA_024277445.1 Campylobacterales bacterium | reverse complement strand
CTCTCCAGAGAAGACATCAGTCGTGTTTTTAAGCTCTTCATTAAAGAGTTCGATACCTGATGCGATCGTCTTAAAGAAACGCTCCTCTTCAAGCATAACCTGTGTCTTAACTGCTTCAGCCTTAGTCTCAAGATAGGGATAAACATCTTTCATCTGCGCTACCAAGATGTCCACGATCTTGTACATAAAGGCTTCACGAAGACCGAGTAGATAACCATGACGTACCGCACGACGTAAGATACGACGAAGTACATAACCACGCCCTTCGTTAGAAAAGTTTATGTCTTGAGAGAGTAGGAAAACGGCTGTTCGAATGTGATCAGCAATAACACGATACGAAGCACCACCCTTGTACTCATAGCTCTTACCCGTAAGCTCTTCAACCTTGTTAATCATCGGCATAAACATCGACGAGTCATAGTTAGAGAGTTTACCCTCTTTAATCGCAATAACACGCTCAAGTCCCATACCGGTATCGATAGAAGGTTTAGCAAGTGGCAGACGCTCACCACCTTTGACTTTTACTTCGTACTGCATAAATACAAGGTTCCAGATCTCTAAGAAACGATCACCCTCACCACCCATCTTGTCTTCAGGAGAGTTAAAGTGCTCTGCACCTTGGTCGTAAAAGATCTCAGAACAGGGGCCACAAGGACCGGTGTCGCCCATAGACCAGAAATTGTCAGCATCGCCCAAACGCATAATGCGATCAGCCGCTATATGCTTCTTCCACATCTCTTCTGCTTCATCATCACTCTCGTGAACAGTCACCCAAAGCTTATCAACATCAAGTGCTAGGTCTTTAGTAATAAACTCCCACGCATACGCGATAGCCTCTTCTTTAAAGTAATCACCAAAAGAGAAGTTACCCAACATCTCAAAAAATGTATGGTGACGCGCTGTGTGTCCAACGTTTTCAAGGTCGTTATGTTTACCACCTGCACGAAGACAAGTCTGACATGAGGTTGCACGTGGGTTCTCAGGACGTGGAACCTCACCCGTAAAGATCGACTTAAAAGGGACCATACCTGCGTTGTTAAACAAAAGTGTTGCATCGTCCGGCACAAGAGGAGCACTCGCAAATGGCGTGTGTCCTTTGGATTCAAAATATTCTATAAATGCTTTTCTAACGTCCATAATTTCTCTCTGATAACCCCAAGTTTAGGGCTTTAATATATACGCGATTATAACTAAAAGGGGGTTAAGGGAATGTTTAATTTTGAATGATGAATTTTTAATGGGAAAGGGAAGTGGTATTTTTTCTTGAAACAGCTTGTTTGAACAAAGAACCTTGTGGATTCCTGCCTTCGCAGGAATGACGAAGAGTAAGAGCTTTGTTAACAGATAACATAGATTTAACAGATTAGAGTGATAGAAAAAAGTAGATAAAAAGTTGTTTTTCTATTAAAAGTGATAGATTTGGTGTAAGTTGCGCAGAAGCGATCCCGAAAACGCACTAGTGTGCGTTGAGAGGTGAGCTGAAGTGCAAATTGCGCCAAAGCTGTCACTTTTAATTAGCAGATGTCTTCCCAGTTTAGGATGAATTCACTGATCTTCATGCTTGGGATCTTCATCCGTGCCGCTTTAGCAATATTAACCAACACCGCTGCCGCCTCATCAAGATCATCATTTACTACAAGGTAATCATACTCACTAATGCGCTGAACTTCGCGCTTAGCCATCTGAATACGACCATCTATGATCTCTTGGGCATCCGTGCCACGTGCGTTAAGACGTTTCTTTAGCTCACAAAGTGTTGGGGTGGTGACAAAAACTGAAGTAGTAATGTCAGCTAGACGTTTTTGTACGGCGTCATGACCTTGCACATCGATGTCAAAAATAACAAGTTTACCTTCTTTCAAGGCCTTTTTCACCGGCTTGATTGAGGTTCCATAGTAGTTACCATGAACACGGGCGTACTCTAAAAAGTTCTCCTCTTCCATGTCCTCTTCAAACTGCTCTTTGTCTACGAAGTAGTAGTGTACGCCCTCTTCTTCGCCTTCGCGCATGGGTCGTGTTGTTGTTGAGATGGAGAAGTAATACTCACCGATTTCATCTTCTATTTTCTTGATAAGTGAAGATTTTCCAGCTCCGCTTGGACCCGATAGTACAAGGATAGCACCTGTGTCATGGTTCATTAGTCATCTCCAAAGGTTAAGTTTATAGTGATTGTTCCACGTAGCGATTTTGCAATCTGTGGGTTTTCAAGTGCTTTTAAAAGCGTCTGTAAGGTCTCGATGGACTCTTGGTTTTTTCGACTTGTTTGTGGCTGTTCTGGCACTGTTTCAGAGATACTCTCAAACGGTTGAGCAAGCTCTTCTTTTGTTACATTTAGGAGTGCTCTTTCAAGCTCTTCATCAACATCATCGAGTGGTGAGTCTAACTGTATGACCTCTTCAACAAGCTTTTCTTCACTCTCTTCATCACTGTGCAGGGCATCTAAGATCGCTTTGACCTCAGAGACCTCTTGTTCAGAAAAGATGTTCTCTAAACGCTCTTCTTCCTCACTCTCAAAAGCAGGGTCTTCACTTACATTGTCTATGGTGTGAACCTTAACAACAGGTGCTTCTTCCACCACCTCTTCATCATTGACGATCTCATCTTCACTGAAAAAGTCATTTTCATAGTCATCAAAAACGATCTCTTTAGCAAGCTCTTCTTGCTCTTTTTTAACACTGCTGGCGAACTGATGCAGTAGTACTAAAAGCTCTGTTGGTAAAAAGGGTTTGTAGAGTTGTTTTTCAAATAGGTTTGTCTCTTCACTCTCACGTGTCGTAATAAAAATAGAGTGTGCGTAAATAGCTTTGTCGTTCAGACGCTCTAAAAAGGCTAAACTAAAAAGACCTCCATCAAGGATCAAAAGGTCATAACTCTCTTCTCTCACCTCGTCAATAGAACCGGCTATGTCTAGTCTGTCGCCTGTTTTTTGGGTACTTAGACGGACAAGCTTTGTGATAACAGCATCATTATTGACAAGCAGAATGTTCATAAACAGAGAGCCTTTAGAGGGGTATTAAAATTAATGCTATCATTGTAACAAAAGATAACTTCAAAAGATGATGAAAATGCAACGAGTTTTTTCCATAGTATTAACACTTCTCATACTCACTATAACCCTAGAAGCAAATGAGCACTACCTCTTACCCGAAGACAAAAGCAACCTTATGCGAACACTAAAACTAAAACTAGAACGGGCGAAAAGCATCACCATCATTACCCAGAAACTAGCCTCAAACACCCTCTCACGAAGTATCGAAAAGAGCTTGCGAAAAAAGGCTACACTACTACTCATCACAACAGACCTAGATAGCGCTGCGTACTACGCCAAGTACAAAAACACCTTAGTCAAAGTCCCCACTTCACAACGACTTGCACTCTCATTTCAACTTAACATCCTACTCATAGACGAAAGTAACATCTGTTTTTCTTCGCTGCCATTTGATGATGCCCTACTTAGACGTGAGACAGGTCAAGTCATCTGTACAACCGATGCTGAAGAGATTAGGTTTGGTGAGAGTATAAAAGAGAAGTTTTTACAACGCTTTGAGACGTATTAGGTCCTACTATTTGACCTGTGTGAGCACTCTATTTTCTAGCTTATAGACCTTATGGCAACGATGGGCAAACTCTTCATTATGCGTCACTAAGAGTAAGGCCGCTTCTTCATCTTGTACGTACTCTTCAAAGATCTTCATCACTTCCAAAGAGGTCTTGTTGTCCAAGTTACCCGTCGGCTCATCCGCGAAGATAATACGTGGTTTTTTCGTTAAGACACGAGCGATGGAGATGCGTTGCTGCTGACCTCCTGAGAGTTGTGTCACTTTCATCTTGATGACATCATCTAAACCCAGTCGTGATACCAGTGTCTCATCAATAGGCTCTGAAGCTAAGATAGAGGCTACTTCCAAGTTTTCATGGGCGCTAAAGCCTTTAAAAAGATAATGCGACTGAAAGATAAGCCCTAACTCATCACGACGTAGCTTGACTAGCTCACGACTGTTAAGCGCGTAGATATCTTTTTCTAAAAGTTCAACAGCGCCTTCGTTAGGTTGCAAAAGACTTGAAAGTATATGTAATAGCGTAGACTTTCCAATTCCACTTTCACCTATAATCGCTACGGTTTCACCCGAGTTCATAGAGAGAGATATGTCACTAAAGAGTGGGTATTCAAAGGTGTGAGAAAGGGAGGTAGCTTCTAATATTTTCATGGCATAAGTATAGGGTATCAATGATGAATTTTTGATGTGGTGTTTTAGATTTAAGGCTGATTTTGAAAAAAAGGAGGAAAGAAGTTTAAAAAAAGGGTGGAAGCACAAGGCTTCCAGAGAAAAGTGTTAATCTAAAAAGATTAACCCATTTGTGCTGCAACTTCAGCAGCAAAGTCTTCGACTTTTTTCTCAATACCTTCACCTACTTCAAGGCGAACAAACGCAGTTACTTCAGCAGTACCGCCAGCAGCCTTACCAGCAGCAGCGACAGCTTCAGCAACAGTCATCTTGTCATCAAGAACATAGTTCTGATCAAGAAGTGCTTGCTCTTTGTCAAGTGTAGTGTTGTCAGCAATGTAACGTGCAAGTTGACCAGGAACGATTTTGTCCCAGATCTTCTCAGGTTTACCCTGCTCTTTTAGTGTTGCTTTGATCTTCTCTTCAGCAGCAGCAAGTACTTCTGGAGTCAGTTGACTCATAGAGATATAATCAGGAACGTTGATAAGTGGCTTCTTAAGACGCGCACGCTCTTCGTTCTCAGTTTTGATCGCTTCGATACGACCTTTAGTCTCTGACGCTACGTATGCAGGATCAAAGTCTTTGTAAGAAAGTGTTGATGGCTTCATCGCAGAGGCGTGCATTGCAACTTGCTTAGCAACCGGAGCTAATGCTTCAGCAGTCTTAGCAGAGTCACAAGCAATGTTTACAATAACACCAATACGTGTGTTAGAATGAACATAACCATTAACCACTGAGTTAGCATCCGCATCGATCGTCACAAGACGACGATACTCGATCTTCTCACCGATCTTAGCAACAGCCTGGTCGAAATATGCAGAGAAAGTAGCACCTTCGTAAGCAGTTTCAGCCAATGCCGCTGCATCATTACATTTTGTCTCAAAAACCTGTGTAACTGTCTTAGCTACAAGGTCTTTGAACCCATCGTTTTTAGCAACGAAGTCAGTCTCTGAGTTTACCTCAACAAGAGCAGCGCTCTTGAAGTCAGGAGAAACCTTGAAACCAATAGAACCTTCTGCTGCAATACGGTCAGCTTTTTTAGCCGACTTTGCAACACCACGTTCTTTAAGCCACTCAGTCGCTTTCTCCATGTTACCATCACACTCAGTAAGTGCTTTTTTACAATCCATCATAGGCGCGTCAGTTGCCTGACGTAGTTCTTTAACCTGTGCTGCCGTAACTGCCATGATTACGCTTCTTTTGTTTCAGTAGCTTCTGGAGCTGGTGCTTCAGTTGCTTCTACAGTTTCAGCTGGCATCTCTTCTTCACTTGCAGCGTTGTCAGCGTTAAGTGCTTTACCTTCGTTGATAGCAGCAGCCATCTCACGACAGAAAAGTTGAATAGAACGGATCGCATCATCATTACCTGGGATTGGGTAAGTGATAAGATCTGGATCACAGTTAGTGTCAAGTGGTGCAACAACTGGGATGTTAAGACAACGTGCTTCGTTAACAGCAATGTGCTCTTTAACAGCATCAACAACGAAAAGCATATCTGGAAGCTCTTTCATGTTACGGATACCACCAAGGTAAGCATCAAGTTTCTTAGCTTGACGCTCCATCATTAGTTGCTCTTTCTTAGTCAAAAGTTCCATCTGACCGTTCTCTTTCATCTGCTCGATGATGTCAAGTTTACGGATAGACTTCTGAATCGTTGGGAAGTTAGTAAGCATACCACCTAACCAACGGGTATCAACATATGGCATACCACATTTGATAGCTGCTTCTTTTACAGAGTTACGAGCTTGCTTCTTAGTACCAACGAAAAGAACAGTTTGTCCTTCAGCAGCAGCATCCATAACGATCTGATATGTGTTACGGAAGTAGCGAAGTGTCTTCTGTAGGTCAATAATATAGATGTTTTTACGAACACCGAAGATGTATTTTTTCATTTTCGGGTTCCAACGACGAGTTTGGTGTCCGAAGTGAACACCACATTCTAATAAGTCTTTCATAGTTACCATAAGAGGTCCTTGATAGCGTATAATAACGCTAGATTTTTACTAGTTTGCTTCAGCATCGCCAGCTTCACACTCTATTATTTCAGAGTGTGTCACACTAGTTTTTAGGCATGATACTTGTTTTGTTTTCAAACACTAAGGAGAGAAATCGCGCGAATTATACCTAAAGTCACTTAAATAACAACTGCCAAAACTCTTCATGTCTCCGCTACGACCGAACACCATATATCACTTTTTTAGCCATGACTAACAATTTAGTAGCTATTAATTGCGCATTTATTGCTCTTTCTAAGATAAATGAACGGTAAATGGCTATTTTGAGCGAAATTAAAACTACTTTTATATAACTTTTGTTAATCTAACCCTAATTCAGGCAAATCATAAATAGTTAATATACTCAAAAGTTTGAGTCTTAGTTATTATAATGAAATATCTGCCTATATTATGGAGAATTGAAAATGATGAAAAAACCATTACTTGTATCACTTGCAGCCGCTGCACTTCTTACTGGTGCTAATGTAAATGCAGCTTCTATGTTTGATCGTATGACTGAGATGGAAACTGAGATGAAAGCACTTCAGACAGAACTTGCTGAAGTAAAAGCGGCAAAAGCTGCTGAAGCAGAAGCTAAAGCCGAAGAGGTAGATGCTGAAGAAGCTGACGCGGATGAAGATGCCGATGAAGGCGAAGACGCAGAAGAGTCTGATGACGAAGATGATGATGAGGACGATGAAGAAAGCGAAGAATCTGAGCTAGAAGAGCAATTGACTGAGCTTAATAAGCGTACAAGTGGTAACCACCTTAAGTTTGGTGTTGACTTCCGTACATCAGCTGACAACCTTCAATACAAGATGGCAGATGGCTCTAAGCAAGATAATGGTGCTATCTTCACTAACCGTCTTTGGTTAAACATGAACTGGGCAGCAACAGAAAACTTAAGCTTTACTGGTCAGCTAGCTTATAATAAAGCTTATGGTGCACGAAGTGGAACAGGTTACGCTCCAATGGAAGACTTTGACTGGATTGCAGCTGAAAACCCTAATGATGGTGTTGTTCGTGTACGTTCAGCTTACTTCTTCTATAGAAATGACACTTTCTTAGGTACAGAAATTCCTTGGACCTTCAGTGTGGGTCGTCGTCCATCAACAAATGGTCACTTAGTTAACCTACGTGATGATGATGTCGCTGCTTCTCCTATGGGGCATTCTATCAATGTTGAATTTGATGGTCTTAGTGCTAAGTTTTCTGTCTGGGAAGACGTTGGAATGTACTTCAAGTTTTGTGCAGGACGTGGTGGAACTAATGCATCTCCACGTTTCTTTAGTGTAAACCCTAGCAATGGTGTTGCATCTTCAGCTGCACCATATGCAACTAATTCTAATGATATTCCTGACATCGACTTAGCTGGTCTAATTTTTGTACCATACGATGATGGACAGTACAGTATTGGCACACAATATTACTATGCTAAGAACTTAATTGATGCAAAATTTGATTATACCCTCAATGCTCCTTATCCTACGCTTACAGGTTTTGAAGCAGTAGGTGGAATGCACTCATTTACTGGTAACATTGTTGTCAGTGGTATCGGTAATGAGTGGAGTGACTTCCTTGATGACACAACGTTCTTCGTTAGTGGAGCCGTCAGTGTTACTGACCCGGATAAAGGTAAAGTGATGCTAGGAAATAGTGAGTCACTTCGTGGCTGGTCTGGCTGGGTTGGGCTGCAGTTCCCATCATTGATCTCAGAAGAGGGTCGTTGGGGTGTTGAATATAACTACGGTACACAAAACTGGCGTTCTGTAACTTACGGTGAAGATACACTAGTAGGTTCTAAGCTAGCAACACGTGGTAGTGCGTATGAAGCATACTTTACGGAACCACTTATAGATGATATCTTTAGTTTCCAACTTCGCTACACTTATATCGATTATAAATGGGCAGGTAGTAATGGCTTCTTTGGTGGAGCAACAGGCACACCAACCTTAATCTCTGACCTTACACCACTAACAGGAAGTACAGTAACTGTAGACACCGCACAAGATATCCGTGCTTACCTACGTTACCGTTTCTAAGTCTTAACAACCGCTAAGCACTATTGTCAGTCGTTCATGACTGACAAGCTCCTTTTTTCTTTTCTCTCTCTAACTTTTTAAGACACTCAAATTCATATTATTCGCGTAATTCGATACTCGTTCTACTCGTTCCTACGTTGTACGTGGTAATGCATACTGCATTGAAAACGTACGACAAATGAATTATAGATACTGTAAATGTCTATGAGTTATGAAGTTTTATGAAGTCTATATTCTAAGCATTCCCACGTACAACGTGGGAACGAGTGATAAGCGGAGGTGGCTCTCTAATCTATCTTATTTTTGTAGTTCTGCCAATGCTTTTTTGACCTCTTCTACATGAACGACCTCATAAGGTACGCCATCTTTTTTACGCTTAACACGCACACGCACATTTTCCCAAGCAGCAGCAATGTCACCTTGTGGGTTAATGATGTAAGTTGAACGGACAATGCCCATGTACTCTTTACCATAGTTCTTTTTGAGTTGCCATACACCATACGCTTGCATCATCGACGTGTCTTCGTCACACAGTAGCGTAATGCCCAGATCATGTTTAGCGATGAAGTTTTGGTGTTTTTTCGGTGAGTCTGCACTTACCCCTAAGATGATGGCGTTAAGACCATCAAAGTCTGGTTGTTGCGCGGTAAAGTCACAGGCTTGTGTTGTACAACCTGGTGTGTTGTCTTTTGGGTAGAAGTATAAAACAATCCACTTCCCTTTTAAGTCACGTAGACAGATCTCAACCTCATCTTGGTTGGGCAGACAAAACTCTGGTGCTTTTGTTCCTAGTTCTAACATTCTTTTTCCTTTAGTTTTCTATCAATATTGTGCTGACATTATATAGTCTTTTTGATTACTTACTCAGATGGGTCAATACCGTCAATTCATCAAACACTTTTCCTGAAAACTGTTCTTTAAAAAGAGCAGCGGCAATACCATCGCCTTTTGTCAGTTCTTCACCATTGGTATCTAAGATTGGTGTTGTGCCTAGACCACAACTTGGTGACTTAGATTTTAAGATGACGAGTTCAGCATCGCCATGAAGATCAATCATCATCGACGTCTGTAGTTTTAGTGCCGTTGTCACTTCAACCTTAGTGCTGTCAACCATAACCTTACGTACACCATCCACCTCAACAACCGAGATGCGTTCACGCGGTGTACCCATGACAGGGTCTTCTGGACAGAAGGGTATGACGTCATATTCGCTAAGTGCCTCTACCAAGGTATCGTTTCGTTTTGTCTGACCATCATAACGCACCATCTCGCCAAGCAGACATGCTGACACTATCGCTTTTCGTTTTGCCATACCTTCTCCTCTATTGTCTACCAATTCTAACACGACAACGTTATAAAATATATTTAACATCACTCTTATGGAGTTCGCTCTAAAATTTCTTCATCAAAATCAAGGTACCCTTATGAACTTAACCATTACACCCTCACAACTTGGCGACAAACCACCCGTTAGTAAAGCATATCCAGCGTTTATGCAGCAGATCGGTGAAGCACGTTTTAGAGAGATGGTCTCTCAGCACTACGAACTACTTAAAGTCAGTAGCATTAAAGGGCTATTTCCCATCGACGACCCACAAGAGTTCGCAAACGCTAAAAAGCATGCAGCAGACTTCATGATCCAGATCTGTGGCGGACCTGCCTACTTCAACGCCTCTCGTGGCGCACCACAAATGGGACGAAGACACGCACCTTTCGCCATTACAGCTGAAGCACGTGTAGTATGGTTAGAGCTATACGCAGAGGTCTTAGCCCCACTAGTCAATGATGGTGTCTCAGAAGAGAACATCGAGTCATTCTGGCGCTACCTAGAGGTCTTCTCTAAGCATATGGTGAACACGCCTAGTGCTAATACGTTTAAGTTTTAAGACGCTAATAAACTTCTATAAACCATACATTCACTAACACCGTCATTCCTGCGCAAGCAGGAATCAAACAGTAAGAACGTGTTTTGAATTAGAATTCACTCAAGGCATAAACTCGTGGATTCCTGCCTTCGCAGGAATGACGGCGTCTAATACATTAATCCAAGTGAAAATATAAAAATTATAAATTTTTTGGGGATTGAAAGATAAAAAAACAACAACCCTCCAACAGAGGGACATGACTTTTCATTTAGCGTAGCGTTAAGAATGAAACGCAGTGTCCCCCTCCACCAAGTAAAAAAACCAAGTAAATATAGAAGTTAGCGTTCTTAAACGATACGAATAAGAACCGGTTTTTCAACCACAAAGTCCAATTGCTCAGAAATTGTAATCACATTCTGTATATCACCCTCAACCGCAGTATGTGTTGAAAGAAGAAGGTTCACATTGTCCGTAGCCGATGGACGTTGTAAGATAGTCTCGATGGAGATGTTATGCTCACCAAAAAGTTTTGTAATCTCTGCTAATACACCTGGCTTGTCTTGAACAGAGAAACGTAAGTAGTACTTAGAGTGAATGGTGTCTTTGTCTTTGAGTGTTAGACCGTTTTCAAGTGGCTTGTCAAAACCAAGCATTGGTGACGACTTACCTGCACGTGCAATGTCGATGATGTTAGCTACAACTGCACTTGCCGTTGCATCACCACCAGCACCTGGTCCGTAGTAGAGTGTTTCGCCTACTTTGTCACCAATAACGCTCACACCATTCATAACACCATCGATCTTAGCGATCATCTCATCTTTAGAGATCAATGCGGCATGAACACGTAGTTCTACCTCGTCACCATCACGTTTAGCAATAGCAAGTAGTTTGATCGCATAGCCAAACTCTTTAGCAAAGGCGATGTCATCTTGTGTCACCTTGTCGATACCCTCAATCAAGATATCTTCAGGCTTCGCATCGATACCATAAGCGATACTTGCTAAGATAAGCAGTTTATGCGCCGCATCAAAACCACCCACATCAAAACTCGGATCAGCTTCTGCGTAACCTAACTCTTGTGACTCTTTTAAGATAGCATCATAAGCAACACCTTCATCTGTCATCTTCGTCATCATGTAGTTACACGTACCGTTCATGATCCCCACAATGGATTCGATGTGGTTCGCCGAAAGACCATCACGAAGTGCATTAATGATAGGAATACCACCTGCAACACTCGCCTCATACTCAAAAGGAAGATCCTTAGCGATATCTTGAAGCTCATAACGGTGGTACGCTAGAAGCGCTTTGTTAGCCGTAACAACCGCCTTACCATTTTGTAAAGCAGCCTTTACGACTTTAAACGGCTCTTCAACCCCACCCATAAGTTCAACAACAACATCAATCTCAGGATCGTTGACAATGTCATATGGATCGTCTGAAAGCTTGATGTCAAGACCACGATCTTTGTTCAAGTTTTTAACAACACCTGAAGTTACGATCACTTCACGACCAGCGCGAGCAGTGATCATCTCTTTATTGTCGACTAAAATCTTAACGACAGACGTTCCAACGGTACCAACACCGATTACACCAACTTTTAGCATCTACTTACCTTCTTGAAACTGTTTTAAAAACTCTTTTATATTACGCGCTGCTTGACGAATACGGTTGTCGTTCTCTATCAGTGCAATACGCACATAGTTTTCACCATACTCACCAAAACCGATACCCGGTGCGACTGCAACCTGAGCCTCAACCAAAAGGCGTTTTGAGAACTCTAATGAACCTAAGTGTTCAACACAATCAGGGATCTTTGCCCAAACAAACATACTCGCTTGATTGCGACGAATTTTCCAACCTGCTCTCTCAAATGCTTCAATCAGCACATCTTGACGGTGGTCATACTTGTCTGTAATATCTTTCACACACTGCTGATCGCCATTAAGCGCCACGGTTGCAGCTACTTGGATCGGTGTAAACATACCATAGTCTAACCACGACTTGATCTTCTGTAGTGCACCAATAAGCTTTTTGTTACCCACAAAGAAACCAACACGCCAACCAGCCATGTTGTATGACTTAGAGAGGGTAAATGACTCAACCGCCACATCTTTTGCGCCCTCTACTTCCATAATAGACGGAGTCACATAACCATCAAAGGTAATGTCACCATAAGCGATATCAGAGATGATGTAAAAACGCTCTTTTTTCGCCATTGCGACTAAACGCTTGTAGAAGTCCAGTGTCACTGTCGCTGTTGTCGGGTTATGTGGGAAGTTAACCAAAACGTACTTAGGACGAGGAGAGCTCTCTTTAAAGACCTTTGCAAGGTCAGATAAGAACTTATCTTCATCGATCTTGTAATCTTCGTCAAAGGTCAGACCAAACTTAACAACATTACCACCCGCCAAAATAAACGCATACGAGTGGATAGGGTAAGTAGGATCAGGAACAACCGCAACATCACCCGGGTTAGTAATAGCGTAACAGAGGTGGGCATAACCCTCTTTAGAACCCATGGTCGCAACACACTCTGTCATAGGGTCAAGGTCGCAGTTATAACGACGCTTGTACCAGTCAGAGATGGCCATTAGTAACTTAGGAATACCCTTAGAAGTTGAGTAACCGTGTGTCTTTGTCTTCTGCGCAGACTCTACTAGCTTCTCACGAATATGTTCTGGTGTATCACCATCAGGGTTACCCATAGAAAAGTCAATAACATCAGCACCCGCGCGGCGTTCTGCCATCTTAAGGTCGTTTACCTCTGCAAAAACATATTTTGGCAACCGCTTAATGCGGTCAAATTCTATCTCATCAAACATAATGTATTCTCCTATCGTTTGCCAGAAGGACTAAAGATAAGTCCGTATCTGATGTTGGTTATGGTGTAGAGGTCACCTACGCTGATATAGCGTGTCTCCTCTGGTAGTTTTAAGGTATAGTTTTTAGTCTCTTTGTCTTGTTTTATCACCTTTAACAGACGTAAAGAGCTGTCGTACAAGGCGATATATGGGTACCAAAAGTTAGCTCGGTGACTTTTTATACCGATCGTCTTAATGTGCGCCACATCGAGCCACTTGGCATACTGTAGACGGTTGTACTTTTTAGTTTTACCACTGACGAGTTTGTCAACATTTAGATGTGCTTTTGAAGTATCGATGCTGTAGTACCAGTCTGTTGCCGAGTTACGCACAATATCGATAATCTCACAACCACGTTTTGCTAACTCTTTACGTAAAAGCACCGGGTCAGTTACATACTCCGCTTCAAGCGATATCTTCCACTCAAAGCCACTGCCGTTGTTAGTCGACTCTTTCGTAACATAACGATAATACCCGATGTCACGAAGGGTGTCGCCCATCAACTTCACAAAGAAGAGGGGGTCACCTGTAGAGTGAAAGGTCATCTCATACTGTTGTGGTTCTTCAAAAAAGAGGTGCAAAAGACCATTATGCTCCAAAGTTTCCACCACTTTGACAACGTTGATGTGCTCTTTGGTATAGAAACTATTAACATTTTTAAAGTTTATATGGATGTAGTCACGGTTACGTGCATACGACTCTTCGCCAATAAACGAGATGATCTTCTCATCAAGAAGCTCTTGTCTACTGCGTGGCTTCTCTTCTACTGCAGGTTCTACTACTACCGCTTCTTCTTGTGCATCTATCTGCACCTCTTCCATGGTAGCATTTGTCTCATCTACACTCTCCGTCGGCGCAATCACCTCACTTGGTGTCGCAGTCACTTCCATGTCTAAGCTTTGAAAACCTGTGTCAGAAGCAAAGAGAGCGAGTGTAAAGACTATAGCTACTAAGAGCTTTTTTACCACAGTTTACCCCTGTTTTGTGCCTTGAACTCTTCTTTATCGATGATCTGGCAGATGCCATCTTCATATAAAAAGAGAAGTTTATGGTCTTGTCTGAACTTATGCGTTGTGTCACCACAGTCCATGTCAAGGTGACCATAACCCGTTACGATCAACCAACTTTTTTCAGCATCTAAGATCAATGGTTTAGTGATCGTTTCAACACGGCGTCGATGTGTTTCAGTATCGATGATACCGAGCCATAACTTACCCTTAGGAATGATGCGAAAGTAAAGTGACATAGTAGGTTCACTGTTACTCACAGGTTCCTGAGCCTTCTCTAATTTTGCTGTTTTTGTCGCTTCTTGGCTTGTAGTAGAGGCACTTTTTTGTACATCTTGTCCATGTTCAGCAGACTCAACATCGTTGTTTTTCATCATCTCTTCAACATTGTTAACCTCTACAGGTGCAATGTTTAGGTTCTTTTTAGCCTGATCGATAGCCGTATTGTTGATCTCGATCTTCGCTTTATCCGAAGAAGAAAAGTCCATAGTGCTCAACAAAATGATAAGTAACACAACAACAATAGCACCAACCGCACCATACACCACTTTTTTGTTTTCAAAAAGTGCCTTGACCTGAGAACCTGTCTCTGCAATGTCAAAATTGGTGTCTGTCACGATCTCATGTTCCGCAACATCAAACAAAAATTCTTGCTTGAGGCCAGAGAGATCTAACTTATATTCACGCTCTAAAATCGAGATGAAACCAAAAAATTGTGGTTTTTGAAAGGTACTAAAGGCTTTATTTAGAATGTTATCAACATGCGCAATAGGAATATGTGTCGCAGATGAGATTGTCTTGCTACCCAGTTCTTGAAGTGTGTTGAAATCATTCATGATTAACGCATCCTGTCCATTAAGATCGCACCAGCAGCGCTCACGTTAAGTGAATCAAAGCCGTGCGACATGTTGATACTAACCGGGTAGTCAAGTTTTGAGATAACACGGTTACTCAAACCTTCAGACTCATTCCCCAAGATCAAAGCACGCTTGTAAGTGATGTTTACTTCATTGATGTTTTGACCATCAGTCACCGCACCATAAAGATAAACACCCGATGTCTTAAGCTCATTAATGACATCTTGAACGTTGTTCACAACTGCAATAGGCATATCAAAGATCGCCCCTGCAGAACTACGTACAACACCCTCAAGGTTAAGGTGCTTAATCCCACAAACGATGAGACCATCAACACCTAAAGCATAAGCACTACGTACAATAGCCCCAATGTTTCCAATGTCGGTCACGCCGCTTAACACGACAAGAAAAGGTTTCGTACGTAAAGCATCCAACCCTTTCACTTCAACACCATCGATGTCCGCTAAAAAACCTTGGTGGTTTCCGCTTTTAGCCATCTGCTGTGCAGCCTCGGGTGGGATACGTTTGATAGTAACGCCCATGCGCATAAGACGTGAGTACTCTTTTTTTTCTAGATCTTTCGCTAGATAGAGTGTCTCAATGCGGTTTGGGTACTTCTCAAGAAGGTAATAAACTGGTTGTTTTCCATAGATTAACATGGAGTGATTTTAGCCAAAAAATGCTTGATATTATGTAATAGAGGGAGATAAGGCTCTAATTTGCCCTAATTTTGGTCTGTTTTTTATGTAATTTTATTTGTTGACGTACTTTGAATTTGTTCTGGTTTTTAGCTTTTTTTATTACTTCTTAGCACTAGGATGCTACTTTTCTTCTTTGCTCGCACAAAGAAGAAACCTAGCGGAAAAGAAGAAAGTGCAGACGCGGTCACAACTACTGCTGTACCCATCTAATACTCTGAGTTACGAAAACCAATTGCAGTTTTAACTGTACCAAGACGCAGCGGAAGCGAAAGCAAGTCCGTACTTTTATTTACATATGTATTTTTGGCTCTGACGCCAGATACTTACAGCACTTTGAAATCGTAAACTTGTTTACGGCTGGTGCAAACAAATTTGCACTTCCCAACTGCTACGACTCCAAAAAGATAAAACTACCTAGT
>JAJRVE010000073.1 GCA_024277445.1 Campylobacterales bacterium | reverse complement strand
GTATCTAAGAAATGGACGTATATGATGTTTATGCAATCTATAAGACTTATACTAGTATCTTTATTGTTCGTTACCATACTTCATGCTGATGAGAGTACTGCAGCGAGTGACACCACGAACACTTGGCATTTCGATCGTTTTAACTTCTACTTCGAAGATGACATCTACACTCAGACAGATGATGACTACAGCGCAGGTGAAAGACTCTCTTTTCTCTTTTTCATTGAGGATGAAGACTACGCCCTCTACAACCTACTCTTTCTAGACTATGACAAGACCTATTCATACGCCACCTTTTCACTCACCAACCAGATCTTTACACCAACAGACACCGATGCGACAGAACTTATCGTTGATGATCGTCCCTACGCTGGTTGGACCTACTTTGAAGCAGGAATGCATAAAACATCCAAAAATCACCTTCGCTCACTACTTTTGAAAGTAGGGATAATCGGTCCAGCTGCGCTATCTGAACAGCTGCAAAACGGTGTCCACAAAATGATCCATAATGACCCGGCAATGGGTTGGGACAACCAACTCAACAACGAACTCGGTGTCAACCTAAAGTACACCCACAAATGGATCTTCTTCTCTGACGAGCACAACGGTTTTGGTACTTCTATCGTCCCATTTGCCTCAGCTGAACTCGGTAATGTGGCTATCGACGCTGAAGTAGGTGCCTTCGCTCGTCTGGGATGGAACATCCCCAAAGACTTTGGTGTCTCTTCGGTTGACCTTGGAGCAGATCCGGGTATACCCAACTATGACACATATCAGCAACGCTTAGATAAGCATTGGAGTTTTAGTATCAACCTCGTTGCTGCAGGTTCAGCCGTCGCAAGAGATATCTTTCTTGACGGTAACACCTTTACAGAAAGTCACTCCGTAGAAAAAGAGAACTTCATCTACTACTATGGTTACGGTATGACCCTCCGCTACCAACGTTTCATCCTAGACTTCGTCCAAGTCCACAACTCCAAAAAATTCAAACTACAAGACAAAGGCCACGGCGTCGGTACGTTGATCATCTCTTGGTTGTTTTAGCCTTCATTTCTATTAAATTATACTAATTTCCCTAAACTTACGAACAGTACAGTTATTAAACAATATGTTAAACTTTAGCACTTAATTAAAGGAAGTACATATGAAATTACAAACTGTTTTAAAAGTCACGATTTTAATAAGTATCTTATTTTTCACTGGTTGTGGTGTTAAATTGACACCTAAAGGTAAAGAAGTAAGAGTGATAGATAGTACATTTTCAAAAGAATGTAATTTCGTTGGTTCATTTTCTAGTACATCAGTTAGTGGTAAACGAGATAAAGTAATTAATCATCTTAAAAATCAAATTGCTAATGCCAAAGGAAATGCCTTTGTTGTAAGTTCAGATGGTTCAGCTTCTGATTATCCTTCTGGTTTGACAACCTATTCAATTACAGCAGATGCCTATATCTGTAACTTTCATCAGACCTCCGCCACTAAAACCGAAACTGACACAGGAATAGTAGATAGATTAAGATCTTTAAAACATTTACATCAAGAAGGGCTATTAACGGATGATGAGTATAAAAGTAAGAGAGATAAAATTATTGACGAAATATAACTTTTTACTAGCTATGACTTCGATTCTATTTTAGACTAACCATTTTACTCCTCACCAAATGCCATTCCTCGCTTGCATTCCCTAGTAAGAATCATAAAATCCAGACAATCATTACAGTCAAAGGAAAATCAAAGGATTTTGTGACTATAATTCCACCCTATTTAAAACGTGTCACGGTAGCTCAGCTGGTTAGAGCACTGGTCTCATAAGCCGGGGGTCGGGGGTTCAAGTCCCCCTCTTGACACCATCTACTTTAAATAGTCTCTCAAAACCCCTAAAATACGAATCTAATCAATGGTTTAAGTTTTCATGCTATTACACTTTTGTAGCCTATTTGTAGCTAGAATTAAAATTGTCCGCCAATTCTAACAGTAAGTGCAATTTCGTCTCAGTCTAATTCAGCAATCTTCTACTCATTTCACGAAGGTCTTATCCTCATATTTATAGATACCTCAAAAACTCCACTTAGTTCTAAAATACATAAATATATAAACTCATAGTTTATTTATTTTAAATATTTAAAACTATTTCATGCTGATTAGTTCTAAAATATGCTAAAATATAAACCATGAGTTTAGAAAAAGAATTAAAATTAAAACAACTGTATCAATTATTACCTGAAAATGTTATCATACCAAGTTCATGGTTCACTGCCAATGGCTATTCATCACAGCTAGTTTACAAATATGTCAAAAACGGATGGCTGACCAAACTTGGACACGGAGCATACATCAGACCTGCATCCATACTTGAATGGCAGGGAGCTGTACTAGGACTTCAGAAATTTGCAGAACTACCTTTTCATGTGGGTGGACTTTCTGCACTAAATATATTGGGCTATGCACATTATTTACCTATAGGTGGAGATAAGACTATCACCCTGTATGGAGAGAAAGCAACTCCTGCTTGGATCAGACAAATGGAATCTCCTTCATTCACCTTTTATAAAAAGCCTCTCTTTGGAAATCTGGGATTAAAGAAACAAAGTACCTCTATACGAGACTGGCAGATAACTATATCTTCACCCGAAAGAGCCATACTCGAGCTTCTATATCAGGTAGATGATAAAGGTATCACTTTTCAGTTTGTGTCAGAGATATTTGAGTCATTAACAATATTAAGTCCAAGACTACTCAATGAACTACTTCAAAACTGTAACAACAGAAAAGTAAAACGACTGTTCCTCTTCTTTGCAAACTACTATAACTTCCCTTGGGCTAAACACATCAGTAAAGCCTTGGATTTAGGAGCAGGAAAATTACAGATAGTAAAAGATGGAAATTATAATAAAACTTATATGATTACAGTGCCAAAGGAATTTAATGCTTGACAGTTCAAATATTTACTATAAACAGGTGCAGCTACTTTTAGAAGTGCTCCCCTTCATCAACAATGAATCATGTTTTGCACTCAAAGGTGGGACAGCTATCAATATGTTTGTCAGAGATATGCCCAGACTCTCTGTAGACATAGACTTGATGTATTTACCTGTAAAAAACAGAACAAGCAGTCTAAGACATATTGCAGAGTCACTTGAACGTATTGCACAGGATATTGAAAAAGGTCTTAGAGGTTCAAAGGTATACAGACTGGAGCAAAGAGGAGATGGAACACTCTCGAAACTGCAAGTTGAAAGAGATGCTGTACGTATCAAAATAGAAACATCACCCGTCATGAGAGGTACTGTAAAAGAGCCAACTATAGAAATGGTCAGTCCTAAAGTAGAAGAAGTATTTGGTTTTGGTGAAACTCTCGTTGTCAATCACGATGATCTTTATGCCGGAAAAATATGTGCAGCACTTGACCGTCAGCATCCAAGAGACTTTTTTGATGTGAGAGGACTGCTTGACAATGAGGGCATCAGTGATTCACTTATGGATGTATTTATAGTGTATCTTATTAGCTCCTCTCAACCTATATCAAAACTATTACAACCCAACCTCATTGACATCAGTCATACCTTTGAAGAACAGTTTATCGGTATGACCACAGAACCCATAGAGCTAAAGATTTTGACAGACACAAGAGAAGAACTGATGGAGCTACTGCACCAGAAATTAACAGAGAAACATAAAACATTTTTACTTGGATTTAAAAAAGGAAATCCTGACTGGAGTTTACTCCCATTTGAAAACATTGACCAACTTCCATCCGTTAAATGGAAAATGCTGAATCTTGAGAAAATGGATCAAGTGAAACGAACGGAAGCTTTTGAAAAGCTAGAGAAGAGTTTGAGTACAAAAAAATAAACCGTACTTATTTCGAGATTTACGTCATTTTATATAAATCAAACACTTTCTTTAAAAAATAGCCTTGATCACAACACAACCTAACTGTTTATATTTTTCTTGTATTATTACGCGCATAAAACATAGGCTATTTTGACCTATAATAGTAAAAGGAAATTCATGAACTTTCAACCACTTGGGAAACGTGTTCTAGTATCACGTACAGAAGAAGCAAAAACTACAGCATCGGGGATTATTATCCCTGACAGTGCAACTGAGAAACCATCAACTGGTAAGGTTGTTGCGGTCTCTTCAGAAGTTGAGAATGTAAATGTAGATGATGTTGTTGTCTTTGGCAAGTATGCTGGCAACGAGTTTAAGGTCGAGGGTGAGAACTATCTTATCATCGAGCTAGACGACCTTTTTGGGATCATCAAGTAAAACTTACACGTCATTATATTAATGGCAATAATTAATAAATAGATACAAGGAATAAAATATGGCAAAAGAGATTCACTACGCAGACACCGCACGTAACGCCTTAGCAGAAGGTGTTCAAAAACTAACCGACGCAGTAAAAGTAACGATGGGACCACGTGGTCGTAACGTACTGATCCAACGCTCTTACGGCGCACCTGTTATCACTAAAGATGGTGTTTCAGTAGCACGTGAGGTTGAGCTTCAAGATCCACTAGAAGATATGGGAGCACAGCTTGTTAAGCAGGTTTCTGCCAACACAGCAGACGAAGCAGGCGACGGTACGACTACGGCTACTGTTCTTGCTAACGCCATCTTTAAAGAAGGTCTTCGTAACATCACTGCGGGTGCAAACCCAGTAGAAGTTAAACGTGGTATGGACAAGGCTATGGCTGAGATCTTGACACACTTAACTGCCGCGTCTATGAAAGTCGCCGGTAAAAAAGAGATCGCTCAGGTAGCAAGTATCTCTGCTAACTCTGACACTACTATTGGTGATATGATCGCTGAAGCAATGGACAAGGTTGGTCAAGATGGTGTTATTACCGTTGAAGAGGCTAAGGGTATCAGTGATGAGCTTGACGTTGTTGAAGGGATGCAGTTTGACCGCGGTTACCTCAGCCCTTACTTCATCACCAACACGGAGAAGATGACAGCCGAGATCGAGCAGCCATTCATCTTGATGTTTGATGGTAAGATCAGTAACCTAAAAGACATCCTTCCTGTTCTTGAGCAGGTTCAAAAGACTAACCGTCCAATGCTTATCGTAGCAGAAGATGTTGAGGGTGAAGCGCTGGCGACACTTGTTGTCAACAAAATGCGCGGTATCTTGAACATTACTGCAGTTAAAGCACCAGGTTTTGGTGACCGTCGTAAGGCAATGTTACAAGACATCGCTATCTTGACGGGTGGACAGATCATCTCTGAAGAGATTGGCCGTACCCTAGAGTCAACAACGATCGATGATCTTGGTCAGGCAGCACGTGTTGTCATCGACAAAGACAACACGGTTATCGTTAACGGTGTTGGTACTAAAGAGGCTGTTGCTTCTCGCATCGCTGAGATCAAGACACAGATGGATACAACAACGTCTGAGTATGACAAAGAGAAACTCCAAGAGCGTCTTGCGAAACTTTCTGGTGGTGTAGCCGTAATTAAAGTGGGTGCAGCAACAGAGACTGAGATGAAAGAGAAAAAAGACCGTGTTGACGATGCACTCTCTGCAACAAAAGCAGCCGTAGAAGAAGGTATCATCATCGGTGGTGGTGCGGCACTTGTACGTGCAGCCGCTAAAGTCTCTCTTCCAGACTTAGAAGGCGACCAGAAGATCGGTTGTGAGATCATCTTGCGTGCGGTTAAAGCACCTGTTAAGCAGATTGCTATCAATGCTGGCTTCGATGCTGGTGTTGTTGTTAATGCTATTGAGATAGCTGACAGTGATACGCTTGGCTTCAACGCGGCAACAGGTGAGTACGTTGACATGTTCGAAGCAGGTATCATCGATCCACTTAAGGTGGCGCGTGTAGCCCTTACTAATGCAACTTCGGTTTCAAGTATGTTACTGACAACAGAAGCAACCATCCACCTCATCCCAGAACCTCCAGTACCTGCTCCAGCAGGTGGCGACATGGGCGGCGGAATGCCAGGCATGCCAATGGGAATGTAGTCAGCGACTACACCTCTCATTTTTTGTCTACGAATTTGTGTAAATTCACATAATTCGTGGACGACTGCTCTTTCTCCTAGAAACTAAACTCTATCACCTTACTTTCCATCTTCGACAAATCAAACACAAGAACCTCATGCGCATTCGTGTTCGCAATAAACAGTTCACACCCTTTTTTACTAAGACCACTTGGCTCATTGAGATCTTCTACGAGTGTTATCATGGAGTTATCTTCAGGAAAGTAGGCTTTTACTTTATTATTAAATGTATCTGCAATAAAGAGGCGACCTCCACCACAACCATCTCCCATATTTCCAGCACAGACACCTTGCGGATGTTGTAGCAAAAGTTCATCGCTATTATCACTGTCACCAAAAGTAAATAGACCTTCACCTATTAGAGTCGAGATCACACCTTTTTCTAGCTTTCGCAGTGACGAGCTTTCGGCATCTACAAAGTAGAGCACGTCATCCATAAGCGTAACGCCAGAGGGTTGCGCTAGTTGACACTCATCTGCCTTGCCATCTCGTAAGGCTTCAAACTTGTTGCCATAGCTTGTTTCTAACTGCATTGTCTCAAGATCATACACATTGATAAGGTGAGAACCTGCAAGTGCTACCACAAGCTTATTATCTTGAATAACAATGTCATATGGGTTACGAAGGTTCTCAATAAGAGTTTGCTTCTGTTTCCTTTGAAGGTTATAGGCATTTATAGTGTCTGATTCACAAATGTAGAGTAGATTGTTATAAAAGGTCATTCCCATTGGTCTTTCAGCCTCTATAATCGTGCTTACAACACCCGCATAGTCACTTAACCATACTTCGTTTTTGTTGGTGTTAGCAACAGCTAAGAAGTCAGGAGTTGCTAATACTTTTTGAGGAAAAAAGAGTGAGTTAGTTTCAGAAAATATCCCTATTTTTTTATGTTTAGCAGAGAGTCCACATGAACTTAGTCGACCATTCCACTCTAGAAGTTTCTGCTCTCCACTAGCCTGATGCGCGATGTAACCACGGTTGTCGATTAATATAGTCGTTGGCCATCCTCTAGCGGCATAAGCATCGGCTACAACATGATCTGGATCATTGATGACAGGGTATGTTATGGCTTCACGCAACAGTGCTTCTTGGAGTGCGTGTAGCTCTTTTTCATGACTAAACTTTCCTGTATGTACACCGATAACTATAAGCTCATCACCAAAGCGTTCATATAGTTTTTTGATAGTGTTTAAGTTGTTCAGACAGTTAACACAACCAAAGGTGAAGAAGTCCAAAAGAATGTACTTTCCTTTTAATTCAGAAAGCACCAATGGGTTACTGTTTAACCAAAACAGACCTTCTTGAAATGCAGGTGCTCTAACAACCATTACTTCTCAGTCAACTTCTTAATCGCCACCGAACACATGGTCAAACCAAAGGCTGCAGTCACCGCCATGAAACTTCCCTTTACTTTAACAAGTGGAGGTTCCGAACTAAAGATGACAGGATACTTTTTAGTGAACCGACGCTTCTTTAACTCATAACGAATCTTCGAAGCGAAACGATCGCCATGTGTCTTCCAGATGGTAGCTACTTCGATCTTAGTGGGGTCTAGTCGTTTCGCTGACCCGGTCGCTGAGATGAGTTTTTTATAACACTTCTGAGCCAAGGCGAGCTTTGCCCCTCTATCATCTATGGCATCCAAGACAAGATCATAAGGCTCGAAGTCAAAGGCTTTCACCCACTCCTCATCTATACGTCTTTCAATCGCGATAATCTCAGGGTAGTGCTCTTTAAGACTCAGTACTTTAGATTCACCACAGTGATGTTCAGACCACATCTGGCGGTTTTGGTTACTCTCATCGTAGGTATCAAAGTCTATGATGGTGATGTCACGCAGACCTGTACGATAAAGGCAGTCAAGACAGTACGAACCCACACCACCTACGCCTAGAAGCAGGACCTTGGCATCTGTTATCGCCTCAAAGCCCTCTTCGCCAAAGAGCATTTTGGTACGTTCAAATTTCACAGCCACTTTTCCAAGGCATCCATAGACTTATAAGCACTAAGATCTAACTGTATCGGAGTCACAGAGATAAATCCTTGCTCGATCGCCTCGAAGTCTGAAAGCATTGTTTTACCGGGGCGTGTTCTAAAGTCTAGGGGGTGCAAACCTAACCAGTAGTACTCCATACCTCGAGGATTTCGGTGCAGGTGAGCATCATTGCCATAACAACGATACCCAGCATAAGTCACTTTGAGTTCAGCCTCTTTAATGTTACTTGGAACATTAATGTTCATAAACTCACGCTCCGGTAGTGGAAAATCACCAGAGAAGATCTTAGTGACTAGTTTGCTTACCGTCTGAGCTGCAAGTTCAAAACTTGGAAGTGGCGCAGTAAAGTCTAAGACTTGTGAAACGGCGATAGCAGGTACACCTTGCAGGACTGCTTCCATAGCACCTGCAGCTGTTCCAGAGTAAGTGATGTCCTCACCCATGTTAGAACCTTTGTTGATACCACTCACAACAAGGTCAGGTTTATTGTCTTCAAACATGGAGTGCAGTGCCAAGTAGATACAGTCACTTGGTGTGCCATCTTCAAGCTTGTAAAAGTCATCATCTACACTCACAAAGTTGAGGGGGTGAGAAAGGGTAAGTGAGTGTCCACAAGCAGACTTCTCTGTTGCTGGAGCAACAACAGTAACCTTAGCAATCTTGCGAAGTTCTTTGACAAGGGTATGAAGGGCTAAAGACTCATAGCCATCATCGTTGGTAACTAAAATATGTTTTTGATTTTTCATGATGATAGTATAACATTTAACATACTCAGTCATCACTACTGAAAAAAGTTTTATCTAGAGGGCACATCCAAAATAAAATGTGTTATAATCATCTTATATTAAAAATAATGAAAATGAGTTGTAATGAGTAACACACACGGACAGATACGTTCTAACAACACGGACGCCGCTAAGAAGTTTCAAAAGCGAAACAACCGTCGCCGTACGGAAGCATCATTTGCTCAAAAAGAGGTCGATGTAAAAGCCTTTATCATCGCACCTGAGGGTTATGAGACCTTCATGTTTCTTATCTATTTTCTAACTATCCCCTACCTTGCAGGGTTGATATTTCTCTACCTCTTCATCGCAGACGGAAGCTTCAGCCACTTTCTAAACTTCAAGATTACCTCATACTTCGTCATCTGGATGATAGGCTACGAAGTCGTCGCCGCCATCATGTTAACCCTAATTGCCTACTCATTCGCCAAATCATTTAAATCTATTGCTTAACTAGTCAGCCCTGAAAAACCCTATTTAGAAAAAAGGTGAGACAGCATTACTGAAAGATTTTCCAGATAATCAGATTCAGTTCTACAGTGGTCATCTTCTCTTGCCAAACCAGCATAAATACCAAGGCAAAAACCAACCCTAAAAGCATCTGAAGGTAGTTATTCATCCACTTCTTCAGATTAAAGGCAGTCGCCGCCATCAGTAAGTTGATCTCATCTCCGACAAAGCCTTTAAGACAGTTCCTTGAGAGCCGATGGTCTGATTTGAGATGGCCTATAATGGGTTCTATTGCAGCACGTCTTCTAAACATCTTACGCTTCTTCTCTTTTTGGTATTCAGTGTCTCGTTTGAGGACTGTTCCAGGGATAGAGATAGTTGTACCCATCACCTCTTTTCTACCACGATAACCTCTATCACAAACGGCTTCGATGATAGGCTTATCTCTATTACGGTTAGCAGACTCAAGTGCTAGATCAAGTGTCTTAGAATCATGTTCATTTTTAGCATGTGCTGAGACACCTACAATAACACCACTTTTGTAAGCAGTAACCACAGAAGCCTTTGTTCCATACTCATAAGGAGTATGGTCTTTACCTTTAGCAATCACATAAACATGGCTTTCATGAATGGAATAGACTTTGTTAGAATCTTTCATCTTTTGATTACGGACCTTATCAAACAGATCAAAAGTTTCTTGGAATACAGCTAGTCTCTCTTGAGGTAAATTACGACTAATATCTCTGATAAGTATGCCTACAATCGTTCGAAGACGTTTAATAGCTGCTCGTGCCTTCTTGCGTTTCTTGGGATGACGAAAGAATCTTAGTGACAAACGATGTCCTTTAATCTCCTTGATGTAAGTACGGCGAAGCTGAAGCCCCTCACGTTTCGCCAGTCGTTGAAGGAATGAAATCATTTTGATCGCCAGTTTCCCATCTGTTGGATAAGTGATGTTCTTCTCTTGTACTGTTGTATCGATGATGACACGTTTCTCTTCAGCATCTTTACCATGGAGTCTGACACTCATCTCAAATATCTTCTCTACCCCTTTTTTACCAATACGTTGACGAAAGTAGACTAGATCAGTTGGATGACAAGGGGTTGTTGTTTGAAAGGTCTCGAATCCACAAAAGTATTGATAGTAAGGGTTGTGTTTGACTTGCAGTATCAGCTCTTCATCACTGAGGTCTTTGAGCTGCTTTAACATCAGGAGTCCGACCATTAAGCGTATAGGGTTAGCAGGACGCCCTTTATCAGAGTAGTAACGTTCTAATTCTTTATTGAAGAAGTCCCATGGCATGGTGTCTGCCAGAGCAACAAGAGGATCTCTTGAATCGAGCATATCTTCGAGATAGTTTACAAAAAGGTTTGGTTGATTGTTTTTAGAGGATTGAGGAAGCAATTTCTTGGTCCATTTCGACCAGGAACTTGTCTGGTTTGATAGGTTGTTCGGTCGAAATCATAGCTTGAAACTACTTTTAAAGGCCTAAATATAGGGACTTGTTTTGTTTTTCAGGGCTGACTAAGTATAACGACTGAGCGAAGAGATCACTGCATTAAGAGCACCTGGCAGCCTAAGCTATTGATCTTAGATAACCTTGTAAGTAAAGAGGGTGGTAAGATGCGAGGTGGAGGTTTTTAGCACCTAACGATTTTTTGGATGGGTAACAGTACCCGTATAAAACGGGGTACATGACTGCATGTTAG
>JAJRVE010000072.1 GCA_024277445.1 Campylobacterales bacterium | reverse complement strand
TAGATCTCATATAACAGTGGAATAATAACGAGACTCAGCACCGCTGAACTCACTACCCCACCGATCATCGGTGCGGCGATGCGTTGGGTTACTTCTGAGCCGACTCCGTGGTTGTACATGATCGGTAATAGACCGGCTAAGATGGCAAAAACAGTCATTAGTTTTGGACGAACACGTTGTACTGCTCCCTCGTAGATTGCTTCGTTTAGATGCTTGAGGTTGTACTCACTACCCCACTTCTCCATCGCCTCTTCGACACTCTCTTTCAAGTAGACGATCATCACGATGGCAGTCTCGGCGGCGACGCCTAAGAGCGCCAAGAAACCGACGATGACGGCAATACTCATGTTGAAGTTGAGTATGTCGATATAGATCAGACCACCTAAAAGTGCAAATGGCAAGGTAAAAAAGACGATAAGTGTTGGCACCATCTCTTTAAGTGCAAAGTAGATTAGCACTAAGATCACCATCAAAACAGTAGGTACGATCCAGACAATCTTCTTCATCGCCGAGTCTAAATACTCTGACTGCCCTGCCCACTCGATGTAAAAACCTGCAGGTAGTTCGATCTCATCGACCATCTTCGCAGCTACTTCTTTATAAGCTGTCGCTGACAAGCCCTCAATTGGCGTGATGTAGATAAAAGTTACCGGCGTTGCCATTTCACTCTTAATGACCGAAGCACTTTCACGGTAGTCCACTTTGGCAAAGGTATCTAAAGGTACAAATCCCAGCTTAGTCTTAATCTGAATATTTCGTATGCTCTCTAAAGAGCGACGCTCATCTTCTTCTAAACGAAGAGCTACAGGGTAACGCTCAAGCCCTTTAAACATGGTTGAGATCTTCATCCCACCAATAGCACTAGAGGTGTACTCTAGCAGAGTTGACTCACTAAGATCGTAACGAGCAAGTGCCGCCTTGTCGATGTCAATATCGATGTAATACCCAGCACTTGCTTGGTCTGCAAAGACCGAAAGTGTTTTGTCATAGGTACGAAGCTTCGCCTCTATCTCCTTACCGATACGCTGCAGACCTTCTGCATTTTGACCATAAAGCTTAATCCCTAGAGGCGTACGAATACCACTTAAAAGCATATCAATACGCCCACGGATCGGATAGGTCCATGAGTTGACCAGACCAGGCACCTGCAAAGCATCTTCCATCTCACTCATCAGCTTCTCATAGGTCATCCCTTCTCGCCACTCACTCTTGTCTTTAAAGGTGATGATGGTTTCGAGCATACCTAGTGGCGCAGGATCGGTCGCCGTGTTGGCACGTCCACCCTTACCAAAGACCGTATCAACCTCGGGAAAGGACTTAATGATCTTGTCGGTCTTTTGGGTGAGCATCTTTGATTGATCTACACTGATCCCATAAGGGGTGACCGGCATATACATAAAGGTCTCTTCGTTGAGCATTGGCATGAACTCCCAGTTTAGCCCTTTGTAGAGCGGGTACATGTAAGCTAATGACGCCACTACCAAGGCAAGGACCAAGTACTTTAGTTTTAGACCGTAAACAATCACCGGATGGTACAACCAGATAAAGAAACGGTTCAGTGGGTTTTTGCGTTCACGGATAATCTTACCACGGACAAAAAAGACCATCAAAACAGGAACAAGCGTGACCGAAAGTAAGGCTCCCGCCGTCATCGCAAATGTCTTAGTAAAAGCTAACGGTGTAAAAAGCAACCCCTCTTGACCATCAAGCGCAAATATCGGTAAGAATGAAACAACAACCAACGCTAATGCAAAGAAGATCGGACGACCTACCAGTTGCGATGAGGCAACAATAACTTCGATGCGCTCATTGTTCGTCAGTTCTCTACCAAGTTTGTCCTCTTGTTTATGTAAGGACTTATGCGCATTCTCTATCATCACAATACTCGCATCTACCATCGCACCAATCGCAATCGCAATACCACCCAAACTCATGATGTTTGAACCGATGCCAAAACCTTTCATCAGTAAAAAGGTAAACCCGATAGTCAGAGGCAGGACAATAAGGACGATCAAAGACGAACGCAGGTGCATCAAGAAAAGACCGATGATGATCACAACGATGATACTCTCTTCAATGAGCGTACCCTTCAGTGTCTCCACCGCTTTTTCGATAAGTTCAGAACGATCGTAAACCGTGACGACGTCCACACCTTCGACCTCAAGTTCCGCCATCTTATCTTTAATACGACCTAAAACGGTATAAACATCTTCACCATAACGGGTCATCACAATACCACCGACAACTTCACCTTCACCATTAAGGTCCGCTACACCACGACGGTTGGCAGGGGTGAGTTCAACACGGGCGATGTCGGCAATCGTTAAAGGAACACCACCGGGTGTTGCAACAACAAGTTTACGGATGTCATCAAGATCTTTGATGTAACCCTTGGCCTGAACCATCCACTCATACCCGTTTTGGATGACGATGCGTCCACCGGTGTCGTTGTTGTTGTTTTTCAGTACCTTGGCTACATCATTGATGGAGAGGTTGTGCATGACAAGCGCGTCATTGTTCACCGTCACCTGATAGGTCGGAATGAACCCACCGATGCTCGCCACTTCAGAAACACCATCCACACCCAAGAGTGCATACTTGTAGTAGTAGTCTTGAAGCGTACGCAACTCTGCTAGGTTCTTCGTCTTAGAGGTCAGTGCATACTCATACGCCCAACCCACACCCGAAGCATCAGGCCCAAGAGAGATCTCCATGTTGGCAGGTAGTTGTGACTGCACGGAAGCGAGCTGCTCCAAGACACGAGAACGCGCCCAGTAGAGGTCCGTTCCCTCTTTAAAGATGATGTAGATGAGGGCATTCTCATAAGTGGAGTACCCACGCACCGTCTCGATGTCGGCGATCGCCAAAAACTGCGACACAAGCGGATACGTTCCCTGATCTTCTATGATCTCAGGAGACTGCCCTGCCCAGTTGACCTGAACGATCACCTGTGGAGGTGAGAGGTCTGGTAGTGCATCAAGCGGCGTGTTCTTCATCGCCCAGTATGAACCGATGATCAAAAAGAGTGTTGCCATCAAGACAAGAAAACGGTTTTTGACACTAAAGGCTATTAGTTTTTCAATCATTATTTTTTCCTTCTGAAAAAGGGTAAATACAAAATCGTAAATGGTAAATAGAACAAGACATTATCTGCTCTCCCCATTCTCTATTTTCCATTTCCCATTTTCCTTGTACCATTAGTACAAGCCATTAATTTGTGCATCACTGTCCATCATAAAGAGTGCATTGTTAACCACCTCATCACCCTCGTTCAGACCACTTTTGATGATGTAGGTGTTGTTGTCGAGTGGCGTTACGTCCACCAACATCGGCTCATACTCACCCTCAAACTCACCCACACCGAAGACATAGAACTGCCCATTTTTACGAATGACGGCTGTTGTCGGCAAGGTGAGGTAAGCTTTTGCTTTATTGCTCGCTGTGATGGTAGTGTACATACCTGGCAAGAGTTTTCCCTCTTTGTTGTTTGCAACAAGGCGCAAGGTTGCGGTGGCCTCTTTAGGGTTGAGACTTGGATAGAGTTGTTCTCGTTTTGCCTTCACACTCTTCTCTACACCCACTGCCTGCACACGAAACTCTGAGAGTTTGGCGTACTTGTAGAGGTCTTTTTGGTAGAGTTTCGCTTCTACCCAGACCTTGTCAAGATTAACAATGGTGAAGAGTTTCTGCTTTGTACTGAAAGAGCCTCTATTGTTGACACTTTTTTCAAAAAGGTAGCCACTTGAGGGTGCATAGATATAGGTATACTTCTGCGCCTTGCCACTTTTTTTAATCGCACGAATCTCACGTTCGGGTACATCAAGAAGAAGTAATTTATCTTTTGCGCTCTGCACCATACCGGGGTTAGAGCGTTTTTTGTCATAGTTTATGGCGTTGATGTAATCCTCTTGCGCCTGATAGACCTCTGGAGAGTAGACCTTGGCTAGGCGTTGGCCTTTCACGACTTTTTGAAACTGTTTGTCCGCATAAAGCGTCATGATGTAACCCCCAAAACGAGGCACTACCTCATAAACACGTGATTCGTCGGCTTTCACGTAACCAAAGTTTTTCGTCTCTATGGCACGGCTCTCGGCTTTGACCTTTACGGTCTGCACACTAAAGAGTTGTTCTAGCGTTACTTCTGTTGCCATCAATGTTAATGTTGTGATGATCAATAGTAGTAATTTTCTCATTTTGTCTCTCCTGTGAGGGCATCAAGTGCTGCCTCTGTGGTATGTAATCGCGATGTTGCTTTGATGAGCTGTTCATCAAGCGATAATTTCTGCTTTAAAAGGTCGATGTAGACAAAAAGGTCTTGTCCATTTTTTACCGAAGCGTTGGTCAACTCAAACATATGTTCTATCTGTGGCATACTCTCATCATTCAAAATAGCCGCGATCGCATAGGCATCTTCAACCTGTGCATAGAGTCCGCCCAGTTGTCCCTCTAGGTTATGCAGGTAGTCAAGACTCTCTGCATTTTTAGAGAGGACCACCTTACGCGCGCTCTCTGTGTTGTCACTCTCACTACCGTAAATAGGAAGTGCCATACCGAAGCTCACGTTGACATAGTCTTTGAACTCTTGGCGGTAGTAGTAACCCACCTGAACATAAGGGTCAACATCACCAGAGAGATCAGTAACTTTCACCTCATGCTCTGCCACCATGACCTCCGAAGCCTTCGCCATATAAGCCTTGTTGTTAGGCAATTTTTGAAGGTAATAGTCATAAGGCTTTGGTTCTTTAATAGCGAGGCTGATCTCTAAGTCATCGATCTTCTCGCCTGCCAGATAACTAAGCTTCGCATAGAGTGCTTTACGACTGCTCTCATAACGACTCTTTTTGATCTTAAGTTGGGAGAGTGTCAGTTCTGCTGACATAATCCCCATGTGGGAGTTGTCTCTTGTCGCGCTGTAGGCAGTGTTGAGTTCGATGTTCTGTTTGGTTACACCGATGTACTCCTCTGTGATGTTCAACTCTTGGTTAACTTCCCAGATCTTATAGGCTGTGATCTTAATCTCTTCCGTAAGCTTTACTTTGAGCGCTTCCATATTAGACCCTAGCTGTTGTTTCAAAGCACGGTTCTTTTCGGTCTGCGCATCACGTTTTCCAAATGAAGGAAACTTCTGCTTGATGTTCACACTTGCGGTCTGCATCGGTTCGCGTCCACGATCTGTGACATCATCAAACTGTATGTCATTAAGTCCAAAAGAGATCTCAGGGTTATAAAAATTACGTGAAGCACTGATCTGATAATCCTCAGCGTTGATACGCTCTTGGATCACCTCCAAGGAGGTGTGTGAACTCAAGGCTTTAGCGATGATGCTGTCAAGTGTTGTTGCACTCAGATAGAGTGGCAGCAGAAACAAAAGTATTGTTTTCATGGGTTCTCCTAGATGTTAACCGAACTCTTTACACGTACTTTTTTACCTGTCTTAGGTGTCACGATGATGTGAATCTGCCACGTACCGCCCATCGCAAAGTTAATACGGGTAGAGTACTTACCATTGCCAAGGCTTTTGGCCTCACTTTTAGACTCCATCGCTGGCATACCGGGCATCGCTGGCATAAAGGCCTTAACGGAAACCTTTGCTCCTTCAGGTACCTTGTTTTTAAGTGTCACCATCATCTCTATGGTGTTATTACCCACCACCAGTGGCTTCTCTGAAGTAATGAGGATCTTAGTCGTTCTAAACTTTGCGACTTTTTCAAAGGCTGCTGCGTTAAGTAGGGTTGTTGCTAAGGCTAAGATAGCGAAGAGTTTAAATAGGGTTTTCATGGTGTTCCTTTTTTTTGAGCCATTTGCTCTTTAGATGTTGAAGTATAACGGTCTTGTGTGAGAGGTTTGTGAAAGCAGCGAAGTTTTAGAGGTACCCTTTATGCTGTAAAGCTTCCATTCGAAAAAGTCACAATAAAACAAGCACCCGCTTCTCGGTTCTCAACACTGAGCTTAGCATGATGTTTCTCCGCTATCTGTGTACTCATGTAGAGACCAATACCCGTACCTTTACCCTCTTCTTTGGTCGTAAAGTGTGCCTTAAATACATTTTCAAGCACTTCTTGCGGCATGCCACCCGCACTATCTTCGATCTCTAAACAGCGGGCATCACCTTCACTTATCAAACGAATCGTGATATGACGCTTTTTAATGTCGTTATCGTTGAAGGCATCTTTCGCATTGTTGATGATGTTGAGTAAGAGATGTTTAAACTCATTGTCTGAACCAAAGAGCTGGAGATGCGCTTGTTCTTCTATGCTCACCTCGATCGTGTTTTTAAGTAACTCATCTTTAGCCAGTAACAAGACATCATCAACTACCTTTTGCAGGTCAAAGTACCCCAGTGACGTAGAAGGTCTAAAAAAGCTTCTAAAGGTTCCCAAGGTCTCTGTCATATGGTTTATCTGCGTCTCGACATCTTTTTGAAACTGCTCAATGTAGGCTTGATCTACCTCACCACCTTCATAGTCTAGCTTGATGAGTTCTGTGTACATACTTAAGGCATTGAGTGGCTGTTTCCACTGGTGCGCCACCGCATCAAGCATCTCACCCATCGCAGCCATCTTGGACTGTTGCAGCAAGAGGCGTTCATTTTGCAGTTCATGCTCACGTGCGTCCAGAAGTTCATGGTTACGTTGGTTAAACCGCGAGACCAAGGTTCCGATCTCTCCTCTGTCCTCTGTCGTCAATGCTTCTTTTGGATCATTACGTTCAACCTGCTCACTAATAGACTCTAATGGTTTCACAATACTTTGACGGATTAACAGATACCCTAACAAGGTTGCGATGATGGCAAAGATCGCGGTGATCATCATGATCTTGTTATAAACCACAAAAGTATCTTTTAAGATGACATGCTCTGGAATCGCTATCAACATATGCCAACCGGTATGGGGGAAGTAGAACATGGCAACGACCGTCGGCTCATGGAAAATAGGATCATCATTAATGATCTTCGTATCAAAAAGAAGTTTTTCACGATGATGACTGTTTTTATGTTTGAGCTCACCGGCAAGTACCCTCGCCTCTTTGGCACTAAAGTCAGGTGATGCTTTCAAAAGCTTGTTTGCTAATGCACTATTGTCTGTTTGCGGTGTTTGATAAAAGAGAAAGTTTGTAACAAGTCTCTCAACCCCACTTGTTTCGTTACTATCTAAAGTCTCTTCGCTTAGCCCTAGCGCACTAAGTTCATCCGAGTAGATCAAAAGCTCCCCTACCCTATCTGTCAATACAAAGTAGCGTTCGTCTGACGCTATCAGCTCAGAAAAGATACTTTGTTTCCCTAAGCTCAACTTCACATCAAGACTTGCCACGCCAACAAACTTCTCATTACGATAGATCGGGGAGACCACTGTGATCATCCGGATCTTGGTCACCGGATCGATGTACGCCTTCGTCCAAAAAGTCTCACCTGCTTTGAGTTGCTTCGCAAGAACATAATACTCCATACTACGGTAAGAGCCTTCTATCTTCGAAGCATAATCAGCAATTTTTACAAACTCACCCTTGCTATCACGATGATAAAAGCAGTCTAAGGTCTCTATGTGTGAAGCTTCGGCATAAGGTTCAAACCAAAGACCACCACTCACGATCTCACTGTTATTTCGAATACTCAGCAGTCTTTTGATGACATCAGGGTGCCCTTTGAGTACACTAGTGACATCTGCCATATCTTCAACGATCTGCTCATAACGTTGCTGCGTCAGCAACAACTCTTTGACGACAGCATCAGTGGCTATCGTAACAGCAGGTTTTGCTTTTTCAACAAGGCGATGCTCACGAAGATCTGTAAAGAAAAGGAACATCGCCAGCAAGAAAAGTGCCCCAATGCTAAGAAAAAAGAGTAGGTTTTTAAATTTAAGTGAGTGATACCATTTCATGGTTTTAGTGTACTCAAATCATCTACTATCTTGGGTTAAACTACCAACCATTCATCAAGGCACGTACTTTATGAAAGATCTCACTCATATGCACTTTAAAGTCCTCTTCAACCTCTACCGCACCAAGCATATCTTCTATCCCAATGGTTGCCAGTGTTGTTTTTCCATTCTCTTCATATAACGAGAGGCGACACGGTAAGTAGACTGAGATCTCGGGCAAAGTGTCCAATGCACTCTGTGCGGCGACAGGATTACAAAGCTCAAAGACCGTAATATCTTTTTCAATAGGGTGCCCTTTACTCTCAAGTATCTGCTTAAAAGCGTACGTTCCAAGCACACCAAAGCCTACCGCTTTAGCATGTTCTTGCATCTGTGATTTAACTGTTTCGAGAGGGTATTGTGTCGTTGTTTTGTAAATCATTTTCTCACCTTTTATCTTTTTTTATGCTAAAAGTCTAATTACTTTTTGTGAGATGTTTGTGAGCAATTTTCTTCACAAACAGCTCACATGTTATCAATACCATTCTCTTATCTTTTACAGAAGAACCTGTTTTAAAAGAAGGAGATAAAATGAAAAAAGAGAACTACCTTTCTGCAAAAAACTTGCAGAAAAATCCAATGGCGATACTAAATAGTATCATGCTCAGTAGTGTCATACTCGCTACACAAGTCCATTGTGCAGATATGGACAGCCTCATTATAGGCCAAGAACAAAATGCCAAGTCAGGCTTTCAACTAGCAGGTTACGCCTCGTTTGGGTACTCCTATTCAGACGAAGAGAAGAGTAAC
>JAJRVE010000071.1 GCA_024277445.1 Campylobacterales bacterium | reverse complement strand
TACCTCTGCTCAAATGAAGCGTTTATGGCCTTTGTTCAAGATGGTGGTTACCGTCACCTTGAGTATTGGGATGATGAAGGTAAAGCGTTTTTAGAGAGTTCTAAAGCAACTCATCCTACTTTTTGGCTAAAGCGTGAAGATGGTACCTTTGATTATAGAACAATGACCGAAATCATTCCTATGCCGATGAACTGGCCGGTTGATGTGAACTACTTAGAAGCGAAAGCCTTTTGTCAGTGGAAGAGTAAAAAAGAGGGTAGGTCGTATCGTCTTTTAAGTGAGCCTGAGTGGTACCTGCTTTATGAGAGAGCTGGCATTAAGGACGTACCTGAGTTTGAAGAGGAGAGGGCGAATATTAATTTAGCCCACTACGCTTCATCTTGTCCAGTCGATGAATTTGCTTTTGGTGATTTGTATGATATTGTAGGTAATGTCTGGCAGTGGACCGAGACCCATATGGCTGGGTTTAAAGGTTTTGAACCCCATTATGCTTATGATGATTTTTCGCTACCTACCTTTGATGCCAAACATAACATCATGAAGGGTGGCTCGTGGGCGAGTACGGGTAACGCGGTGATGAAACACTCTCGCTACGCCTTTAGACGCCATTTTTACCAACATGCAGGATTTAGAGTTGTCGAAGGAGACACAGTGTCAACAACAGAAGAGACAAATATTTATGAGAGTGATGCTTTAGTATCACAGTATTGCCATTTTCAGTATGGCGAAGACCATTTTGGTGTAGAGAACTTTGCGACCAAGTGTGCTGAATTTGCACTAGAGTACGCTAAAGAGACACCGATGAAACACGCGCTTGACCTTGGATGTGCAACGGGTCGTGCTAGTTTTGAACTGGCACATGGTTTTGATAAAGTAACCGGTATTGACTTTTCAGCACGTTTTGTTCAGGTTGGATTAGACCTGAAAACAAAAGGGAAGATTGGTTTTCAGCGTGTTGTCGAAGGTGAGATCGTAGCTCATGAAACAGTAAGCTTAGAAGAGCTTGGATTTGCTGATATCGCCGATAATGTTGACTTTTGGCAGGGTGATGCTTGTAATATGAAGGAGCGTTTCAAGGGCTATGATCTTATTATGGCGACTAACCTCATAGACAGACTTTATGAGCCGCTGCTCTTCTTAGATGATGTTGATCAGCGTATTAATGATGGTGGTTACCTTATCTTGACATCGCCGTACACATGGTTAGAAGAGTACACTAAAAAAGAGTTTTGGCTTGGTGGCTATAGAGATGAAGAGGGTAAAGAGGTCTCAACCTTAGATGGACTGAAAAATGCCTTGGGTGATAAGTTTGAACTTGTAGCAACCCATGATGTTCCTTTTGTCATCCCTGAGACGGCACGTAAGTTTCAACATACTATTTCACAGATGAGTGTATGGAAAAAGCGATGAGTTTTGACTTTACATCTGTAACGGATCGTTCTAAGAGTAATGCAGAGAAGTACACCTTACGAAAGACTCTTTTTCAGACAGAAGATGTGCTACCCATGTGGGTGGCAGACATGGACATCGAGACACCTGAGTGTGTTGTCGAGGCAGTTAAAAGACGAGCCGCGCACCCTGTTTATGGTTATGAAGAGGTTCCCAACAGTGCTTACGAAGCGCAGATAGCATGGGTGAAAAAACGATTTAACCATGAGATAAAACGAGAGTGGATGTTCTACTCTCACTCGGTGGTCGCCACGATCAATACCGCTATTCATGCCTTTACCAAGCCGGGCGACAAGATCATTGTGCAAACACCGATCTATCCCCCTTTTTTGAAAAATGTGACACGTAACGCTCGTGAGGTTCTTCGTAATCCACTGTTACGCAGTGACTCTGGAGAGTATCGGTTTGACTTCGAGAACTTACGTGCACAGATCGATGAAAAGACAAAACTTCTTTTGCTCTGTTCTCCTCATAACCCGGTGGGTCGTGTCTGGAGACGTGAGGAACTTGAAGAACTTGCTGCTATCTGTGTGGAGCATAACATTAAAGTGGTCGCAGATGAGATCCACTCGGACCTAGTCTATGCACCGCATGTTCACACCCCTTTTGCCTCACTAAGTGATGAGGTGGCGGACTTAACCTTGACGGCGATTGGACCGGGTAAGACTTTTAACACTGCGGGTCTGGCGATTTCAACAGTTGTCATCAAAGATGAGCAGATGCGACATGACTTTGATGATGCTTATGAACGTATCCATTTTGCTCAGGGAAATGTCTTTGCTCATGCAGGTTTTGAAGCAGTATATCGAGAGGGTGAGCCATGGTTGGAAGCACTTTTGGTGCACCTACAAGCCAACATCGATAAGTTGTCGGCACTGGCTAAACGCCATAGTGACAAGATCCGTTTTATACCACCAGAGGGAACCTACCTTGCATGGTTGGACTGTTCAGGTTTAGGCTTAAGCAGTCGGGAGTTACGACGCTTTTTCATCGAAGATGCTGCCTTGGGTCTTAGCCCCGGTATCTCTTTTGGTAAAGAGGGGAAAAACTATATGCGTCTAAACTTTGCAGTACCCACCCCAACGATGGATGATGCCATTGCGCAGTTAGATATGGCTCTAAGTGATTTTGACGAATATTAATACCTTTTTCAAGGAGCAGTACGATGCATAAAGTAATGATCATCAGTGGAGCAGGGCTTAGTGCGGAAAGTGGTATCAGTACCTTTCGTGACAGTGACGGTTTGTGGGAAAACTACGATGTCATGACAGTCTGTTCGACGCAAGGGTGGCAGCAAGATCGACAACTTGTGACTAACTTTTATAATGCACGCCGAGAAGATCTTGAAGATAAAAAGCCAAACGCTATGCATAAAGCATTGGCCGCTTTAGAAACAAAGTATAAAGGAAAGATTCATCACCTGACCCAAAATGTTGATGATCTGTTGGAGAGAGCTAGGGCTAAAGAGGTGGTGCATCTTCATGGCACCTTGACTGACTTACGATGTGAAGCGTGTCATCAGACCTTTGAGGTGGGCTATCGTGCACAAAGAGAGGATGAACAGTGCCCTCATTGCGGTAGTTACAGTGTGCGTCATAATGTAGTGATGTTTGGTGAGAGTGCGCCGATGTATCAACATATCTACAAAGCTATTGATGATAGCGATCTTTTTATTGCCATCGGAACGAGTGGGCAGGTTATTGATATTGTTGCGTTGGTTCAGGACTTTAAACACTCCATCCTCATTAACCCCAAACAGGAGCGTCATCAGACTGCCTTTGGTGACTTTGAGAAAAATATTGATGATTATTTTGAACACTTTTTACAGACTACTGCGACAGGAGCGGTGGATGAGATGTTAGAGCTCATAGAGGAGCATCTTTGTCGTTGAGAGTACAGCGTGTTAGCTTTTTCATACTGTTTATAACGATTGCCTTTTTCTTAGGACGATGGAGTAGTACCGTAGGGTGTGCTAGTCCAGACGATGCTAATGTAACAGCGAAGGCAGAAACATCGCATGAAAACCGACTTGAGCAAATAAAAAAACGGGGTAAGCTTGAGGTAGTGATGGTCAATGGTCCGACTACTTATTTTATTGGTGCGACAGGACCTGAAGGGTTTGAATACATCATGATGCGTGAGTTTGCGGCTTACCTTGGAGTTGAGCTGAAGCTACATGTTGCG
>JAJRVE010000070.1 GCA_024277445.1 Campylobacterales bacterium | reverse complement strand
CTGATAAAGTTAGCAATGATCTGTTTAATACGAAGTGGATCTGCCTCAAGTTCATAAGGGATGTAAGGATCAAGATAAGCCAGCATGGTAATCTCTTTCTCATTGGCACTGGCCACAAAAAGTTCTAAGGTATGAGTCAGTTCTTCATGAAGGTTAAAACGACTCTTTTCGATGGTGAACTCACCGCTACGTAGTTTAGAAAAGTCCAAAATATCATTGATAATCGTCAGTAAGCTTTCACCACTGTTAAGTACAATCTCAAGGTATTTTTTATGGGTCTGGTTACTGACCTCATCCTGTAAGATCGAGACAAAACCTAAAATAGCGTTAAGAGGCGTACGGATCTCATGCGACATGTTGGAGAGGAAGTATTCTTTAGAGAGTCCTGCTTCTACTGCTTCGTGTTCCGCTTCTATAAGTGTCGTCACTTCATAACCGATAACAATGTACTCTGCTACAAGTCCTTCGGTGTTGATGATAGGGACTATCGTACTGTCGACATAGAAGTAGTCACCATCTTTTTTCTGCTTTTTAAGTGTCTTGTTATAGACAGTCTTAGGGGCAATGGTCTCTAAGAACTGTCTCTCAAAAGGCTGTTCTTCTTCATCTGGCATAATGATGTTGTGTTCTTTTCCTAACAACTCTTCACGGCTAAAGCCACTTACCTCACAAAAGTTATCATTAACAAAAGTAACCGTTCCTTCAGGGTCCATTTTCGAAACAATAGCACTCGCATCAATGGCTTTTTTATACTCATTAAGTAACTTAACATTACGCTCGATCTCAAGTTCTTTTTGGTAGATAGTAGTAGTGTAGCGCTTTAAAACACCCGAGAAGTTAAGATCAAAAACATAAGAGATTTCATCGAAAAGTGCCTTAGTGTTCAAGTCTGAATCATACGAAAAGTCTAACATCGCCTTACGAAAATGGCTGCAGAGAATGAAAAGTTCATCTGCTGAGACCTCACGGTCTTTCAAATATTCAAGTAAATCCGCCATGACAGGACAGTCCCCTATCTCACGCTCACCCTCAATCACCGCCATAAAGTAATCAAACACACCACTTGCAAAATGTGTCTTAAAGTATTCAGGTGTGATGTCATGTACGTTTAAGATAGAGAGTGCTTCTTCAAAGGAGAGCCATGCCCATAAAATATCTTGTTTTGCTGAGATTAAGAGAGGAAGTGCGGGTAAAAGATGGGGGATTTTTTCGTTGATCATTGAAGTCTCCAAGGAATACAGATAGATTCCTTAGAGTATAGCAAATATTTTACTATCTACTTCTTTTTAGGAGCAGACTTCTTTGCTGTTTTCTTTGGTGCTGTTTTTTTAGCGACTTTTTTAGTGCTTTTTTTCGCTGTTTTTTTCTTAGTACTTGCTTTTTTTACAACTTTTTTAGCGACTTTTTTAGCGACTTTTGTTGCTGCTTTTTTAGTAGTCACTTTCTTCTTGAGTACTTTTTTAGCAACTTTCTTAGCAACTTTTTTTGCTGTACCTTTTGGTGCTACTTTCTTAGCTGCTTTTTTAGCGACTTTTTGAACTGCTTTTTTCTTTAGAACTTTTGCCATGTTATGGACTCCTTGAGTAAAATAAACATCTCTTTTGGATGCTTCTATAACTATTATATACCTAAGTCTCATAGTAGTTTCTTTTATCCTCACTAAAAGCTATGGGCTGTAACCAAAATGTTTCATTTGACAAAATATCTACTCACATACTGTTCACATAAGATTGCTATAATGCGTCAAAATTCTAACTGGAGTTCCCATGAAAAAGATCGTTTTATTACTACTCACACTTAGCCTCTCGCTCTTTGCCGATGCCGTTTACACCAAAACCTACAATGCCCCTATGGCTAAGGTATATCCAAAGGTTTTAGAAGCCTTTGACAACGCACACCTCATCGTTGTCTCAGAGATCGATATCTTGGCGAAGTTTAAAGCCGCTGGCTTACCGGAGAAGTTTGGAAAGAACTTCAACACCAACAAACTAACAGGTATCAAAGCGATCATTGCATGTAATGGTTGGTTTGGTAATGAAGTGGCAAATGCTGATCCTAAGATGATGGCATTTTGTCCTGTGCGTGTCACGTTAATCGAAGAAGATGGCAAAACGACCATCACTTATGTCAGAGCCTCTGTAGCAGACAATAACTCTAAAGCCTACCCAACCCTCGTAAAGCTAGAAAAGAAAGTCATTAAGACGATTGAGAGTGCGTTCTAAGCCTAATCGATCTTCCAAAAGAAGAGTTCGTTTTGTTCGCCTGAGCTTATGAGTGAGTTTTCGCTGATAAAAAGGATCTTCTTTACGATCTCTTTATGCCCAATGAGTTGATCACCCTTTCGCTTTGTCTTTGTATTGAAAAGCTGTAAGACCTGTTCTTCTCCACTTGAGTAAACACCTCTCTCACCACTTGGACTTAGACCGACTGAGTAGACTAGAAAACTGCTTTTAAGATAGTAAGGCTTCTGCTCTTTTTGATAGACAGCTACCCGTCTGTCTTCGCCACCCGTCAGTAATACACCATTTTCATACGCCACACTGTAGACCTTGTCAACATTTTGCCCCTCAAAACGGGCACTTACACTTCCTTCTTCCAAGTCATAAAGGGTCAACACGCCACTCTCGTCAGCAACTACGATCTCATTGTTGGTTATTGCCATGCTTGTTAAGGTACTTTGTGCGTTTGATTTGGAGTAGACCTTGTAGCCTTCAGAGATGTTGTAGAGTATAACATCCGCATCAAAGGTAGCAAAGACAATGCGATTGTCATCTGCGAACTTCGCATCACGAACGAGAAGTTTTTTGGACGTGTCTATGATCTTTGTTACTCTACCACCCTCTTCGATCCAAACATCACGATAGTTTCCCTTAGCACGACTCACGATCAAGGTTTTACCATTACGTCGATCAACCCGAGTGATGTAAGTATCCATCTTCTCACCGCGCCCTGAAGTAATGGGTTCAAGTAAGATCTGACCTATCATCTTCTCACTACCAAGCGTGAAGATGTCTACACTACCAGCATCCGTAGCCACATAGATCTTATCGCCATCGAGTACATAGTCGGTGACGTAACCACTCGTATGGAGTTGGTATAGGGGTGTGATCTCTTTTGCATATGTGTTGAGAAATAAAATAGAGGAGAAAAGGAGAAAGAATTTCAATCGAATATTATAGCTTAGGGTTCAAGAGCATAGGCAAGCGCCTACACCAACTAGAGAGCCTTTGCCAAGCCCTCTTCTGTTTTAACATAACTAATGTTTTTGATCACAAGGTTTTCAACGTCTAAGATCATGATCTCTTCTTTGTGCGCATCAATACGGTAGCTTGCTGCAACACCCTTGTCTTCGATGACTAAAACAGTGTGTTTAAAGTCTTTGAGTCCTGGCATAATAAACATACTACGGATTAATGATGGTGCACCACTTACGTCGGCTACGAAAACAGCGTTGTGGTCTTGAAGGTACGTCGGTGTCTGCTTCTCAAAAAACTCGTTACTCATGTGACCCATATCTTTGGAGAAAGCGAAGATGATCTTTGTTATCTCTTTACTAACAGTATGTGGTTTTTCAAACTGATCGTTTAGTGTCATAGGGGCAAGTGATTGGCCTACTATGATTTTAGATTCGACAGGTGTAGTCACCTCATCAGAACAAGCAATAAAGGAGAGAGATAGAAGCATAGCGAGTAGTACGTTTTTCATAGGGGTTCCTAATTTTTACGTAATGATACAACACCTGCTCGCATCATGCCAAAGTAGCTCTAACACTTTAGAGAAAATTAAGGACGCTACTACGTTGCTATCCAAAAATAGGTGATAAGATTTAAAATAAGCCATTGTATGACTGCAAATGCAACCGTACCCATCACGTTACCCAGTTGACAACTTGTACACTGTTTATACTGTACTGACTCATAATAAGCGTAGGCTGCGTAAGCAATAACAATAGGAACAACTGCCCCAAGTGCTATTTTATCAAACAAAAAGAGCTTCTCTAATAGCGCTATGTTATCACTGAAGAGTGGCACTAAAAAACTGATCCATACTGTTAGCATCACATATTTATAAGCACGCTTTATGTAATCACGAACAAAAACGGTAGGACAACTGCTATTACTGCTCTCCACTAAGCCTTCAGAGAGATGTTCACCTATGCGTTGTTTGGTCTCTTTGTCTACCCTGTCCACAAAGGTACTGCCATAGTTGTAGTCAAGTTGATGTTGAATGACGCGAGAAAAGTCACCTTCTACATCAGCATATT
>JAJRVE010000069.1 GCA_024277445.1 Campylobacterales bacterium | reverse complement strand
TTCAAAATAGTTAGCTTCTACCTCAACACCACCCTGCGCACGATCAACAAAGGGTTTGACGCGCTCCTCTTCTTGTACCTCATCTTTAACTACTTCACTAAACGGTTTGATGCTCATAACAGATCTCCTAACAGCTTTTCAACAACTTTGTCCATGTTTATATGTTCTAAGGCTTCACCCTCTGCATAACTTCGTTTCGGTGGTAAAAAGCGTTTAAAGGCGTAGTGGTCACTCTGCCATAAGGCTTTGTCTGGAAAACGTGAGGGCATCTCGCCTGGGTAGAGGTCATGGAGTTGTCCATCTTCTTCCAAAACACCACGAACAAAGGAGAGTTGTTTGCCATCATACTTCTTCTCTATGGTCGTGGTGGACTTGAGTGAAGAGACTACCTGTGTGTCCGTCTCTATGTGCGAGATATCTAACTCTCGTCGTAACTCACCCACCATCTCTTCAAGTAGTGCGCTAAAGTTGGCATGCTGTGAAGCGGCGACCTGATCGGCCTTCGTCGCCACAAACAGCACTTTTTTGATAGAAGGACTAAACCACTGTAATAGAAAGTTTTTGTTGTCATGATCGTAAAGGCTTAACATACTTTTAAGCCCTTGACGCATATCTTTATGACACTTATAGCCATTTTCTAAGGACTCGATGACATCGATCAGTACCACTTGACGCTCGAAGCCTCTGAAATGCTCAAGATGTATCCCCTTCACCACCTCGTCAACATACTTCTCATAGCGCTTTTTAAAGACAGAGACCAATTTAACACTCGCACCATTGACAGGAGCAAACACCAACATAGGGTCATTCGCCAAGTCCGATGGCATCACAAAACGTCCCGGTGTTATCTGCGAGTAGTGACGTACTTTTAGCTTAGTCACTAACTCTGCATACTGTTTATGAAGCGCTACTTCATATTCACTCCCTTGACTTGCACTAGAGAGTGAGTCAACCACTTTCAAGTAATCATCTGCCTCAGGTTCACTGAGTTCACGTAACCAAGCAAGTGTCTTTACCGACCACTCTTCATAACTAAGCTCCAAAAGTGTCAAGTCCAACAACCACTCACCCGGATAATCAATAAGCTCGATCGTAAAGGTTGAGTTCCCCATAAAAGAGAAATAACTTTTACTCTCAAACTCCAAAAGCGTATGGGAGATAGCGTTCGTACCATCTGGCCACACCTGCTCATTTTTCAACTTGTCGATGAAAGTATAGTAATCAAAACGACGAACATTATGCAATGGTGGTTTGAGGGTTGCTTTAAAGGTAGAGTGCGCTGTTGTGACACTTACCAGTCTATTTTGGTATAAAAGTTGATCGATTAAAGAGCTAATAAAAACGGTCTTACCTGAACGGCTCAGCCCAGTAATAGCGATTTTAATCGTGCTACTATCAAAAAGTGTACCCACCTGATCAACGATCTCGCCAGGTAGGTCTAAAATAGTATCTAAAATATCTTTTGCCATATTATCTCCTCATCTTAAGAGAGTAGCACAAAATAGTGTGTATATTGTGAGAATTTAGCTCTCTTCTTCTTTTGGATATTGTGGAAGGTCGCACGAAGCGGTAGACTCTTTTCCCAGTATCCAAGAAAATAGTTTACTCAACCATGAACTTAAACAGAGCATTAGGCTTTCCTAAACTTTATCATCTTAAAACGCTCGCCTAAGAGGTCTGGCATGATGAGCATCTTTACTTTTTCGAGTTCTTGTTTGTAGATTTTCTCTTCTACATTCTTTTGTAACATCGCTAAGAGGTCTAGGATGCCCATGTTGACTAAGGCGGTCATCTGAGCTTTGAGTTCTATAAACTCAACACCTGCCTCTTCATAGGCATCTTTAACATGCTCAAAGGTGACATCATAGGTGATGTCTGTCTTGCCGAAGGCTTCTTGACGGTTTAGCTCTTCATCGAAGAAAGGATAAACCTTATGGTTATCGTAAACACGGAGTGAAAAGTCAGGGCGTGCTTTCATCTCTCCATAGTCAAAGCTCATAAACTCGAAGGTCTTAGCTGCATTTGCCATCTCTTTGGCAAAGGCTTCATAACCTACGGCTATCTCTCCGCGGTCTTTATAGAACTTGGCTGCTTTTTCGCTTACCCACTCATTATCTACATCGAACTCTATATTGCCATCTTCTTCTACCCGTCCCGTTTTACCCTTGAAAAAGAGTTCACAGGGAAAGGCATCGAAGATCTCGTTGGCAATGAAAAAAGCGTTGTCCACACTGAGTTCACTCAAGCTTTTGACGTGAGTGAGTTTTATGGCGTCACCAAAGCACTCATCCAAATACTTTTTTTGTTGTGCTTGTAGATCATCAAAACGCTCGACAATGACAAAGTTAAAGCTCTGAAGAAGCTCAGGTCGTAGAGTGTAGATGAATTCGATGACGTCTGCTGTAAAGTAGCCGTGGTGTGCACCTATCTCACAGATGGTTGCATCTCTTTTTAAAAAGCCCTCATCCACAAGAGAGATGATGTGTTTCGCAATGGTTCCACCAAAAAACTTAGAGGTTGAAACTGCCGTATAGAAGTCACCCTCTTTACCGATGGTTTTATAGGTCGCGTAATAACCCTCTTCGCCATAAAGCCACTCTGTCATATAGTTACTAAACGTCACTCTGTATCCTTGCTTTGTTGGCCTGTCATCTTTTCATATAGGGTTAACAGTTCAAGCTGTTTGTCGATTTCATAGATCTTTTTGTTGATCTCTTCAATGCCCATGGAGTTAGACAAGATATCTACGTCATACTGTGTTTTATATCCTGCTTTAAAGAGGTCTAAGGTGTCTTGTAACAGTGTCTCATAGAGTATTCTGTTCTCTTCTGCTAGTGCGATCTTTTTATCATAGTTTATGAGGTTTTGCATCACCTGATCAAAAAGCAGTTTTAATTCACGTTTTTTGTCATCTATGACGACTTTAGATTTTAAATACTCCACTTGTGCCGCTTCAAAATCATTGTACGAGTTAATGTCTAAAGGCATAGAGGCAGCGATGCCGTATTGATAATAATCTGTTTCACTGACAGAAGCTTGCGCCCCTCCACCAAAAACAAAATAGCGTTCATCTTTTTGCCAATTATATGAAGCTTGTAAATTAACAGAGGGAAGGTACTTGACTAAGGTGACATTTTTGTTATATCTGTTTTTTTCACTTTCACTCTCAGCAAGTTTAATGTCAATGTTCTCTTCTAAAAATTGCTCTTCATTGATGATGGCTAAAAAAGGGATCTTAGCTGTTTTTGGATCAAGATCACTTAGCTTTTTAAATTGTGTGATTAACTGAGCATTTCGCGTTTCAAGGTCAAACAAAGTCTGTTTCACAATATTAAGCTCTATAATAGCGTTGTTTAAAAAACCAGAATCTAGCTGACCATTCATATACTGCTCACGTTTTTGTTCTAAGTTAATCTGCGAATTAGCAATCTGCAGTTTCTGTTTAGCAATAGTCAAATCAGACTGTTTTACCTGCATTAAAAGGTCAATCGTCTGTTTGATCATAATGCGTTTTTGCTGATCTATACTGTAGTTTGAGAACTCTCTTGAGGCATTAGCAAACTTTACACCATAGATGATTCCACCACTTTGAAAGATAGGTTGATCCATCACGATAGCCGCACTTTGACTCTCTGATTCACCCGCACCATAGTTCTCATTTGGGTTTGAGCGGTTGATCCTATATTGTAATATCAGTGGTCTAATCCACGAGTCACGAAGCTTGGAGCTCTCTTGATCTGTCTTTTCATATTCATACCCAAACTGCTTACGCTTTAGTTCAGAGAGGTAGTCCTCTAAAGAAGTAGACGATACTTTTTGTTCAGCATTACTCATATGCTGATCATCAAAAAGTACCGTAGCATTGCTCTCTTCTACCAAGGTAGGCGTAGGTTTTGTAAGGTTTGCATCTTGAGCAGCTAAAAGTGTCGCTGCAAAAAGACTAAAGAGAAGCGATAGCTTTTTCAAGACGCGTAAACCCTTCATTCATCTCATCTTTGGTGATGGTTAGTGGTGGTAAGAAACGTAGTGTATTTCGACCTGCTTTAAGTACCATGACACCATTTTCTCTTGAAAGATTAATGAGCTTGGTCAGTACCTCGCCATCTTTCATACGCAGTCCACGCATCAGACCAAAGCCTACTGCTTCGCTAAAGAGTTCGGGGTGTGCTTGTTGCATCATCTCTAGTTGCTGTGAAAAGGCGATGATCATCTCATCTAAGGCACCACTCTCTTTGTAGTGGTTCAAAAAGTCAACAACCGTCATGGCAGCTGTACTTGAGAGGTAGTTTCCACCAAAGGTAGAACCATGATCACCTGCCCCTAAAACATCTTTTTTAGCACTCATCACGACACCGATGGGAACACCACCACCAAGGCCTTTAGCTAGTGTAATGATGTCTGGTTCTATCTCATAGACCTGTGACGCTGTAAACTCACCCGTACGGTAAACACCCGTCTGTACTTCATCGACCATCAAAAGCACATCTTTTGACTTTAAGAACGTGGCAAGTTCTTGTACCTTTGTCTTGTCGATAGGTTGTACACCACCCTCACCTTGGATCAGCTCGATCATCACACCAACAGTATGATCATCCACAAGGTCTGCGATGTCATCAATACTATCGGCATAAACAAAGCCATCAGGGAATGGTCCGAAATAGTTGTGCATCGCTTCTTGACCCGTTGCTTTTACCGTTGTGATGGTACGACCATGAAACGAGTGTTTCAGCGTTATGATCTTGTAGCGTTTTGCTTCTCCATCTACTTCGCCATATTTACGTGCAATTTTGATCGCACCTTCGTTGGCTTCAGCACCCGAGTTTCCAAAAAAACAGTTCATATCATAACCGCTCGCCTCGACGATCTTCTTCGCTGCTCGCTCTTGGGGTTCGATGTAGTAAAGGTTAGAGATATGGATAATTTTTTTTGCCTGATCCGCCAAGGTACGCGCCAAAACATTGTCACCATGACCAATGCTCACCACACCAATACCCGAAGTGAAGTCGATGTAGTCACGTCCATCAGCATCGATGAGTGTTGCGTTGTCTCCAGAGACAAACTCTATCTCGGCTCTTGCGTAAGTTGGCATTACATATGAATTACTTAACATTTTTCTATCCTTATTTTATTTTCTTGGTAGGCAGCATTTTTGCCCTCATAACTAAGTCTACTGTCGGTTAAAAGGTTGACCCCTTTGGTTCCTGAGTAGATCAAAACACAATCATCACGCAGACGTTCATCAACAGCAGCCACTAAAACAAGCTCACCATTTTCAGAACTAATACGAACGCGCTCACCCTCATCGATACCATGTGAACTGTTGAGATAAACCTTCTCTTCACGCTTAAACTGCGAGTTCAAACTTTTGGCACTTTTTACCGTGAGTAAAAAGAGGCCTTCACCATCATCAACGGCTAGTTCATACTCATCTAAATATATGAATTCATCTTCGTCTGTCTCAAAACCTTCACTGTAAGGAAGTTCTTCTCTTCCTGCGACAACAACATCATTCTCTCTGCTCTCACCAAAGCTTTGAAAATGTTCTAAGTAACTCAGCTCACTGTCAAGATCAATGTCAAAAGCATTACAGAGGTGAGCAGAGAGTCCATATTCACTAATGCCAATCTCGCTATCAACAATCTTAGGCATATCTAAAAGCCCAGCATGTCCATAAGAACTACGTATGTCGTTCTTCTCTAAGAAACTCTTTGCCGGAATGACTAAGTCAGCTACCTCAGAGGTCTCATTTTCATAGAGACCGAAGTAGACCACACACGGGTTTTTTTCTAAAGAGGCTTTCACACGGTTGGTGTCGGGCATCTGGTTGAGTGGATTACTTCCTTGTATAAAGGCCATCTCAAAACGACCGAAGTCAGCGTTGCCTTTGGCCACCGGTTTTGTCTTGGCCTTGGTACTAAAAGGGGTTTCGATACCCTCTTTTGAACTGCCTAAGAAGTTAACACCACACCCCTCTTTACCAAAGAGGCCTAAAAGTGCTGCAAAACCATCGATTGCACGCATTACATCTGAACCATGACGGTACTTTTGTATCCCAACACCCGCTAGTATGACGGTGCGCCTATCTTTAACAAGCTCTAAAATCTTACCAACATCACCCAAAGAGACATCAATATGATCCAAAATAGCCTTGATCCGCACGGTCTGCGTCAACTCATAAAAGTCATCATGCTCACTCGCATGTTCTTCTACAAAGGCCTCATCGACCATGTCATTGATGATGGCAAAACGACTTAACATCAAGGCTAGGTAGAGATCACCCTTAGGTTTGATCTGTATAAAAAAATCCGCCTCTTCTGCCATCTTTGTCTTAACAGGATCGATCACGATGATCGTCTTGTCTTTTAAAAATGGTAGTAGATGCGAGTTAGTCGTATGGATATTTCGTCCCCAAACAATAACCACTTCAGACTTTGCGATCTGCTCAGGAGAGAGAAGTTTGTTATGCCCACGTCCTTCGATAATACCGGCTTCACCGGCACCATCACATAGCGAACCATCACTCAAGGTCGCACCAAAGTTAGCGAAGAAGTGGTCTGTCACCTCTTGCATCAAACCAAAGTTTCCCTGACCTCTATAGTGAAGAAGTTGTGAAGGGGTGGAGAGTTTCCCACATTTTTCTTCCAAGATCTGCATCGCTTCATCCATCGAGATCTCTTTACCCTCAAAACGTGGTGAAGTGATGCGTTTATGATTATCATAATGGTTTAGGTGCGGACAGAGAAAACCTTGGGTGTAAATATCTTTACTCCCTTTTAACTTTCCATCAACCACCTCAACGCTACACGCATCATAACAGTCTAATGAACAAGCAGTTGTCTGACTCATTTTAACTCCACTTTCATTAATTCTGAAAAATGCTTTGGCGCTTTGATGATGATCTCAGCTTTGTAGCTTGAGAGGTGTGTCTCATCAGCGATCTCCCATAGGCGATCGACTTTATAATCGGTCTTCTTACCGTTGAGATAAACACGTTTACCCTTAGCCCCTTGCATATCTCTCGCGTTAAGATAGACCGTTAGTTTTGCTTTTGAGATGTCTGCTACTTTTGCCAGTAACATCCCAGGGTTAACCACCTGTCCCTCTTTGACGTTAAGGCTATAAAGCACTTTAGCCTTAGCGCGCAAGGACTTGTCCGCAATACTTTTACGCAGTTGTGCAGCGCGTAGGTTAAGGTCGTTGATCTGTACTTTTAGGTTATCGACCTCTTTAGCCGTCGAGATAAGTGTGTTTTGTGTTGCCACAAGATCGTAGAACTCTCTATCTTTTTCGATGACGGACTTTGTTTTTAACTTTTTAATGTTGTCATAGTTTTTCTGCTTTTTTGCCAAGATCTCTTCATAGTTTTTTTTCATCGACTCATTAAGTTTCAAGGTGTTTTTTAGCAGCGTAATCTTTTTTCTGACATTCGTGAGTTCAATACGGTCGAGTTTGTCATCAATCTTGATGTAAGCTCTTTTGTCAAGAATCTTTCCCTCTTTTTTCTCATCAGCAAATACAACCTGCCCCGAGACATTAGAAGAGATACTCAAGATCTCGTAGGGTTCAACTTTAGAGTAATACTCTTTAGCAAAAAGTGCTACTGAGGTCAGTAGCAGTAGGGATAATAATTTCTTCATTTATAAACCTTGTAATAGAGCTCTTATTTTAGCGTAGTTGGTTTAACAATGGGTTCATCCTTGATCTTGTTAACCATCGCGTAGAGTGTTGGAAGGTAAAATAGGTTCATAAACGTTCCCCAGATCAGACCAAAACCAAGCGAAATAGCCAGTGGTTGCATAATGACTGCTTGTCCAGTGGCATAGAACATCAGAGTAGAAAGACCGACAAAGGTGGTCACGGTCGTGATGACAATAGGACGTAGTCGTAACTTCGCTTTATAGTAAAACTCTTTGACATCATGCGTCCCATGTAAAAAGTCCAACATAATAATACCATCGTTGATCACAACCCCAGCAAGACCTAAGAGACCGATAACCGAAGGCATGGTCATATGCATCCCCATGATTTTATGACCGACTAAGGCACCAAAGATAGAAAACGGGATAACAGAGAGGATCATCAGCGCGTACTTAATCTTAGGAAAAATCAGTAGTAAAAGTATCAGCATAATAAAAAGTGCGAAGACCGAAGCCGTCAACATGTCATTTTTAAGCTGCTGGTTTTTCTCTTTTTCACCCAATATCTCGATGTGTATCCCCGAGTCTTGGATCTCTTCGATGGTAGGTTGAAGGTAGTCAAGCACTTCAGAGGCAGTGATGGTTTTTTTGTTGACATTGGCACTAACACTTTTGACCACATCCCCATTCTCTTTTTCAATAATCTCGTAATCTTGCACTTTAATAAACTCGGTCACATCTTGCAAGTTCACATACCGTCCATCACGTAACGGGATCTCAAACTCGTTGAGCGTGCTGAGTCTGTCTTTCATACTGTACTCAGTCGTAATGTCAACTACCCCTTCGTTGCCAAAGGTCTGTGCCTTACGACTTCCCATAAAGTAACCACTCAGTACCCGTGCGACCTCACCTTCTGAAAGCCCTAGCTGCTCGCCATAGGCATTAAGCTTAATCTTGTACTCCATCTTACCAAGACGGAGGTTGTTAATGACATCATTTACCCCATCGACCTCTTTCAGCCTACTCTCTAAGAGTACTATCGCCTCTTGGATCTTCGTGCTGTCACCACCGATAAGGTTGATCTTAATATCGGTCTTAACGATCCCCGCTTTTTGCTCCATCACCGCCAGTTCATCCACTCCATATTTTTCTTGCAGTGGTGCTATTAGCGTTCTTAGACGTGAGGCGACCTCTTGTGAAGAGATCTCGCGTGTTTTTTCAGGAGGGTTAAACTCAAATGAGAGATCTAAAATAGGGTTAACATAGTGGTTAACCCAATTTTGCGGAACTTGCTGGTCCAGTTCTATGGAGATATAAAAGAGGTTCGTCCCCGTGTCCCAAGAGTTAGAGAGGCTACGACGTTTACCACTTAACATCGAGATACTTTTGATGGCAAGCTCCTCTTTATGGTTCAAGATCTCTTTTTCAATACTGTTTGCCACTTTGTAGGTCGTCTCTAAATTGGTGTTGATGTTCATCTTACCGGTGATGTTAAGCGTACGACCATCAAAGGGAGGAAAGAGTTGAAAGTGCATACTTTTTAGTGTCATAAAGGTCATCAATGGAACGATGATAAAGAAGAGTGTCAAGGTTAGTTTTTTATAGTGTATGAGGTAGTGCAAAATGCGTTCATACTTGTCGGTGACATAAGACCAATCCAGAGACTTGTTACCCCGTTTGAGAAGCTCTTTCGCATGAAGCGGTAAAAAGAAAAAACTTTCTATCAGTGAGCCAAAAAGCACCATCACCACCACAATAGGGATGAGAACGATAAACATTCCCATCGTTCCTGTCAACATGAACATTGGTAAGAAGGCGGCTACGGTCGTTAAAGTTGCAAGGGTGATCGGTAAGATGACCTCTTTAACCCCGACAATAGCGGCTTCTTCCGGCTCCATCCCCTCATCAATATGCCGTTGTATGTTTTCAGAGACCACCACTGCATCATCTACTGCGATTCCAACCACGAGCAAGGCACCTATCAACGAGATCATATTTAGAGAGTAGCCACCCATATAGATAAAGATAAGACCGATGATGAAGGCAAAAGGCACTCCCAATGTCACTACGATAGCGGTGTTTCGGTTGATCAGAAGGTACATGGTAAAGAAGATAAGGATGAGACCAAAGGTAAGGTTGGCGATGATGATACTCAGACGTTCATCGATGGGTTCAGAACTGTCTTGGAAAAAGTTAAAGGTGAGTTCTGGAAACTGCTTGGAGAGGTCATCTTCAACATAAGTGCGAAGCGCTTTAGAGAGTGCTATGGAGTTACCCGCACTCTCTTTTGAGATCTTCATCACAAGGTTGTATTCACCATTAAAGGTAGAGAGGGTCACCTCTTGGGGATGATAAAAACGGATACTCGCAATGTCTTTTAGGTAGAGTTGCTTCGTACCGATCTGCAAAAGGGTGTTCTCCCACTCCTCTATGTTTGCCTTACCATTAGAAGTAGAGACATAGATGAAGTTATCGGCATCATCAATGTCACCTATGGGGAAGATGTAAGAGAGGTTTTGTATGGCGCCTAAAACATCACTCGGACTCAGATCATAGGCACGAAGGGCAAAGTCATCGATCTTAATCTCTAACTTTTGATCAGAATCACCATAGATAAGTACTTCGGAGATGTTAGGCACCTGCGCTATTTTACTTTTTATCCTTTTAACCTGCTCTAGTAAGGTCTCAAAGTCAGGATTAGTTGAGGAGACCGAGAGTTTGATAAGATCTCTGTTTTTGTCGATCACTGCCGAAACTGGGGCATTCATGTCCGGTGGGATGTTTTGAGAGACATTGGCTAGTTTGTCTTTGACCTTGTTTAAGACCACATAACTATCGGCATTGTCTGCAAGTTCTAAGATGATAGAAAAACGCCCAGGACGAATGGCACTCTCTATTTTCGTCACCCCACTCACCGCGCTCATGTCATCTTCTATGTCACGCACCACCATCTTGTCTAAGGTGTTTGCACTTGCTCCAGCATAAACACCCGCAACAATAATCTTGTTGAGTGTCACATCAGGAAAGATCTCTTTGGGGATTTTAATGTACGAGAGAACACCTGCAAGTAAGAGCACAAAAAGGAGCATGTGGTTCAAAGAGGTGTTGTTAATAAAATATTTTATAAATTTTGTCATTAGTGTCCCATTGATAAGTGCATCATTTTACACTATGGATAGTAATGGTGAGGTAAATAGCTGTTAAAAATAGTAAGTCAAGTCAAACCAAGGCAGCAGAGGCAACTGTTTAGAATAACCTGTCTCCTTGTAGTTATCATCATAATTAATGCCTGAGATGTTTTCATGGTTGGTAATGTTCATGATCTCAAAGGACCACTCTAGTTTTGAGCCACCACTAAACTGCATTTGCTGCGCCATCTTGAGGTTTAAAGAGAAGTAATCTGGCAGACGTGAACTGTTGGGTTTGTCGTAGATAGGTAGTTTTCTGCTAGGATTTAGGGGATCAGAGATGGTACCAAGGACTTTAGTATAGGGCGCACCACTATGATAGTTCATACGCGTAGAGAAGAGCCAGTTTTGCCAAAGGCGTACACCACCGATAAGTTGTAAAGTGTGGGGTATCTCGCCATAAAAGCGCTCTAAGTCACTGCTTCGTGTGTTTAACTGACGTTTAGAGCGTATGTAGGTATAAGCAGCATAGACATAATAATTTTTGTAGCGCAACTTATAGTTGGTGTCTACACCATAGGCATAACCGCTTCCAACATTGAGGTATTGGCTTGCATTGTCATCGATAACCAATTCTTGATAATCTTTGTAAAAAGCATCTATAGAGAAAGCACCACCACTTTGTAGCTTTCTGTCATAGTGGAGTACATAGTGGATAGCGCGTTCGTACCCTAGGTCAGGATTACCCAGCTTTTCGATGGTTTTGACACCACTGGGTGATTGTGTGTAAAAACCGGTGGAAAAAGAGAGCGTATCTTCGGATGTAGGCGCATACAACATAGAGAGTCTCGGATCAACATAACCACCATAGGACTTGTAATCACTGTAAGCAAAACGAAGTCCAGGACGTATCACAATGTTTGAGCTTAGATGATAGATATCTTCTAAAAACAGTGTAGCCGCATTAGCACGGATATTCTCTTTAATCCGAAACTTGTCGGCATTGGTAAAATCAAAGCCTGGCGTTCCACTTTGCGGGAGTTCGGAGATGTTAAGATCTATCGGTGTCTCTAAATGCTGCAGTTCCACTCCCGCCACAAATTTATGGTTCTCATAGCGATAGGCACTCTGATGATAAAGACCACTCTCATGAGAGTCAACATCAACAAAGTAACCATCAAAAAGTTTAACACGAGCAGTTGAGTACTTATAGTAAAGCAGTGTATTACTCTCGTACTCGCCATAAAAGCTTTGATGACGCAGACCAACCGTCGTAAAACCACGATGCGACTTTATCTGTCCGTTAGCTTCAGGGTCTTTGACTTCATTAGCAAAGGTGGAGATCTCTAAAGCATCATCTGCGCTGATGAGCTCAAGGGAGTAGATGTTGTTATCATTGGGGACAAAACTTCCCATAAACGTGATGTCATAATAGTTTGGAAACTCGGTATAGGTGGTGTTGGTATCTTCATCTAGTGTTCCAGTTGCCTTACCCACTGCACCCAAGAGAAGATCAAAGTAACTACGTCTAGCACCAAAATAAAAACTTACTTCATCACTAAGGGGTACCGTGATCCCAGCAGACGCATCATAGAGACCGACATGACCATAGCCACTCAAGTCCCCCTCTGGATACGCAGGCGTAATGTCAATCACACCACCCATGGCATTGCCGTACGTCACATCAAATCCAGCAAGATACGCATCTATCTGTTCTATAGCTTCTGGACCTATGACCGAATGTAGTCCACCCATATGGTAGAGGTAACCGATGGGAAGATGGTTGATCGTGGTTAGCGTCTCTTCAGGCTTAGAGCCATAAATAAATAACTCCCCACTCAAGTCACCCAAAGCAGTCACACCACTCAAAGCTTGAATTGCCTTGACAGGATCACCCTGTCCACCAGGGATGAACATTGCTTCTTCTTTACTAAGACGTTTCTGTGAAGGCATTGCAGGGACGTATTGGGGTGTCTCGAAGTATTCAGGGGCTTTAAAAACATCTTGAAAGGCGTCATCTTCTTGATAGGCGTTTGAATTGACCTCTATCATCTCAAGTTCAACACCTAAAAGTGTACTCATACTAATGGCTAATAAAAGCGCACTTTTATTACACATGGTCATCAAGCGTATAAAACTAAACAGCTGTTGCTCGAAGTCAAGGACTTCTATTGGAACTGCTCTTTTAGCTCTTGAAGTGCGCGACGTAGGTTGGCCATATGAGCTGCTATGACGACTGCATCATTATCACTTTTCATATAGGTATTAAAATCGATGAGCACATCAGCGATGCCGCCAATTCCAAGGTTGGTGGCAGAACCTTTAATCATGTGTGAGATATCTTCTATCTGTTTGGCATCATCTGCTTCTACTGCGGCTTCTAAGGCGGGCATCTCGTCTTCAACCTGCGTTATCAGTTCTACTATGAACTCGTCTGCCTCTTCTTTAGAAAGGCCAAACTCTTCCATAGTACGCGCATTATCAAACACTGCATATTCATAAGGTACTGAAGACTCAGTTTCTGGCTCTTCTTCGACTATTTCTACTGGAGGTTCTACCGGGACTTCAAGTGTCTCTTCTATTGCTTCAACGATAGGCTCTTCTACTGCAATAATCTCTTCAACAATAGGTGCTTCAGGTTCTACTGCAGCAGTTTCTGCTTCCTCAGCACTATCATCTTTAACATCCTCAGACTCAACAACCTCTTCTATACTGCTCTCTTCTTTCTCATCTGCTATCGGTTCTTCACTCGTAACCTCACCTTGCGTCGGTGTTTCTGAAACAACTTCGACTTCTTCTTTAAGTAAAGCCTCTTCTTCTTGCTTTGGCTCTTCTGTCTGTACCGGTTTGTCTTCGACAGCAGTCTCTACTGGTGTCTCTGTAGCCGTTGGCTTAGGCTTACGCTTTCTTGGCTCTTTGTTCGCCTTGTTCTGCTTCTTTTTAGTGTCAAGAAGTTTGTTCTTCTCTTCAAGTTCCTCTTTTAGACCACGTAAGGTCTTATCGGTACTGCTTCGACCCGTCGTCACCAAAATAACAATAAGGAAAAGAATAAACAAAAGAATAGAGATAAAGGCTAACCAGAACATAGTGCTCCCTCAATATAGTTGTAACTATCATAATATAAATTTATCTATTTGAAACTTAAGGAGTTAAAAAATGTACTTTTTTGGGAAATAATCGGTAAAAAAGGAGGATTTTAAAGAGGTTGGTAGCAGCTAAACTGCTACCTATTGTAAATTACCCGAAGATAGAGATCATAACACCAGCCGCAACTGCTGAACCGATAACACCGGCAACATTTGGACCCATTGCATGCATAAGTAGCATGTTTGAGCGGTCGTATTCCATACCGACTTTGTTAGAAACACGCGCTGCCATTGGTACGGCAGAAACACCTGCTGAACCAATTAACGGGTTAACCTTAGTTCCTGGGAACATGTTCATGATCTTAGCCATGATGACACCGGCTGCTGTACCTACAGAGAATGCAGTCAGACCCAGTACCAAAATAGCAAGCGTATCAATTACCAAGAACTGATCTGCTGCTAGTTTAGAACCAACACCAAGACCCAAGAAGATCGTTACGATGTTGATCAATGCGTTTTGAAGTGTATCACTCAAACGCTCAACAACACCAGACTCTTTTAAGAAGTTACCAAACATAAACGCACCAATAAGTGGCGTAGAGTCAGGAAGAACCATGATCGCAAGCGTCAATACCATAACAGGGAAAACAAGCTTCTCAAGACGACTCACATGACGTAGTGTTGTCATCTTAATCTTACGCTCATCATCTGTTGTCAACGCACGCATAATCGGAGGTTGGATAATCGGCACTAAGGCCATGTATGAGTATGAAGCAACGGCGATCGCACCCAAAAGTTCTGGCGCAAGCTTCGTCGCAATAAAGATCGAAGTAGGACCATCTGCCCCACCAATGATCGAGATTGCTGCCGCTTGTTGGAGTGTAAAGTCAAACATGTCTGTGTACTGAGAAAGGGCTACTGCACCAACCAACGTACCGAAAATACCAAACTGTGCTGCTCCACCAAGAAGTGCTGTCTTAGGGTTAGAAAGCAATGGACCGAAGTCTGTCATCGCACCAACACCCATAAAGATAATGATCGGGAACATCTCATTCGACAGACCCATGTTGTAGATAACACCAAGGAAACCGTGTGCTCCAGCGATGTTTGCTACGGGAATATTCGCTAACAGTCCACCAAAGGCGATCGGTAGAAGAAGTAGCGGCTCATAACCCTTAGCAATCGCCAAGTAGAACAAGAAGAATGTGATAAAGATCATCAACACACGACCCCATGACTTATGGAAGTCACTCATCGGTTCACCGTGTGCATTCATCTCATCAGGATCAGGACTCATAATAGCATAGACACCTGTTGACTTTAAAAAGCTAACCGTCATCTCACCCAAACTTTGCGCTTGATAGGTCTCCTCTTTGTGTGTGCTCGACGTTGTCGTAGCATCTGCATGCGCACCCGTTGTATGAGCATCTGAGGCATGAAGAGAGAGGCTAAAAAGCATCACAGCAAAGAGTTTAAGAACAAAAGACTTCATCAGACTATCCAATAACTGCTACAACTTGGCCTTCGACCACTTTGTCATTAACCGCTACGTTGATTGATTTAACTACACCACCTTTAGGAGCAACAACATCAATTTCCATTTTCATAGACTCAAGGATCAAAATAACATCACCCTCTTGAACGCTCTGACCTGGATTAGCCACAACTTTCCAAACTGAACCTGGAAGAAGTGCTTTGATATCAATACCAACACCTGTTGCTGCTGGAGCTGCTGCTTCACCATTTGCTGCTACGACTTGAATGTCACCTGTACCTTCAGCTACCTGAACGCTGAACTGCTGTCCGTCTACTACGACTGTATAGTTACCTGCTGCCATATTGTTGTTCTCCCCTGTTGTTTCATCTGAATTTTTACGTACATTTACTTCTGCTTCACCTTTAAGGAAAGTGATACCTTTTTCTTGACATGCTGCCGCGATGAAGATGTTCTCTTCAGTCGTCTCAATGCCCTCTTCTTTTAGGATGTTTTCCCAGTGACCAAGTGACTTGGTTGGGTCTGCATCAGTAAGCTCAAGAACTTTTTTAGTTGTTGGCTCAAGGTTAAGTTTCTCAGAAGCGATCTTAACAATCTCTGGATCTGGTGCAACGGGTGTCTTACCAAAGTAACCAAGTACCATCTTTCCATAACCCGGAGCAATAGCCTTCCACGGTCCCTGCATTACATTGTTAAGTGCCTGCTGAAAGTAAAACTGAGAAACTGGTGTTACAGACGTACCGTAACCACCACGCTCAACTACTTCACGCATCGCATCAATAACATCTGGGAAACGATCTAAGATGTTGTTGTCACGCATCATCTGCGTGTTTGCAGTTAGTGCACCACCTGGCATCGGTGAGAATGGGATTAGTGGAGAGACCATCGTCGCTTCTGGTGGCATGAAGTAGTCACTTAATGCAGACTGAACTTCTTTTTCGTAAGTAAGGATTTTCTCGATCTCTAAACCACCAAGATCATAGTCCATACCTTTAGTAGCATGAAGCATTGTAAGGATATCTGGCTGTGATGTACCGCCAGAAACTGGCGCTGCTGCCATATCGATACCATCAATACCTGCGTCAAGTGCTGCCATATAAGCCGCTACTGAAACACCTGCAGTTTCGTGTGTGTGTAAGCGAAGGTGTGTACCTTCTGGAACAAGACCACGCGCCATTTTAATGGTGTCGTAGACTTTTTTAGGACTAGAAGTACCTGAAGCATCTTTGAAACAGATAGAGTCGTAAGGAATACCACTATCTAGAATTTCACGTAATGTCTTCTCATAGAAGTTAACATCATGTGCACCCTGGCATCCTGGTGGAAGATCCATCATCGTTACAACGACTTCGTGCTTAAGACCGTGGTGACTAATACGCTCACCTGAGTACTTAAGGTTCTCAACATCGTTCAACGCATCGAAGTTACGAATCGTCGTCGTACCGTGCTTTTTGAAAAGCTTAGCGTGCATATCAATGAGTTCACGTGAACCTGTGTCAAGCATAACGGTGTTAACACCACGAGCAAGTGTCTGAAGGTTTGCATCGGGTCCAACGATCTCACGGAAACGGTCCATCATTGTAAATGCATCTTCATTTAGGTAAAAATAGAGTGATTGGAAACGTGCTCCACCACCAAACTCAAAGTGAGTAATTCCTGCCTCTTTCGCTGCTTCTACTGCAGGGAAAAAGTCGTCCATCAATACACGACCACCGAAAACGGATTGGAATCCGTCACGGAACGTCGTATCCATAATGTCAATAAACTTCTTAGCCATATTTTTCCTTATTTACTTACTAGATCTGTGGTGAATGATCGCGGCAGTGATTGCAGCGACTTTCTTAGCGTTGTTATCCATAGCCGGTGACGTTGTGTTGGCAACATCATTAGGCTCTGGAAAAAAACGGTGTACGACTTTTGACATGATATTCATCATTATGATCATCACGACGAGAAACGAGAAAACAGTTCCCATTCCAAGTAACATGATCTTGAAGCCTTCATAGATAAAATTTACTTCCATATTTGGCCTTTCCACTGAATTTTGCTTATGGTATTACAAAGCCCTTTAAACTCTAATACTCTACTCTAAAAGCCTTTTATGAATTACTCAAATGTTACTTTATAGTACTATCAGTCCTATGGCATATGTGTACAACTGTTCTTTTATATGATATTTGTAATTTATGGTGCCTAAGCATACTTAAATACTTTTGTACAAATCACCTCACAATTCCAAACACATCTAATCTTGAGTTGCTTTTTGTTATGATAGTAGTTCACTAGCAATTTAACACTTTTTACCAAGGACACATTTATGATCGCAGGTATGTACGAACAAGACTTTATGGCCATCATCTTATTTGGCATCATCTTAAACTTTTTATTCTCTTTTTTCTTTGGTTGGTACCTTAGTGTGAACATCGGCGTTCAAGAGATGATGACGACTAAAGGAGACAAGCAACAACCTTCATGGATGGTTTTTACGCTGTTGATCCCTTTTGTCAAGATGGCAATCACCCTTTATCGTGTCACCATCTTGCAGTTTTATTTTCTCAACCAAGGAAAAACACATAAAGACTTTTGGGTCTATCTCACAAACGAACAAGCAGAGTAATACACTCTCACAAACTTTTTAAGCCTAATCCGATAAAATCTCGTTTTTAAACTTGGAGTATTTATGTTTCGTATTATCTTTCTTTTAACCCTTATATTCCCTCTTCTTTGGGGCGCACCAACACTTAAAACCATGAAAAAAGAGAGCCGTGTGGCTATTGTTATTGGTAACAGTAATTATGATGACCATGAACTGAGTAACTCGCATCATAATGCCCGCAAGATGAAGATGTTTCTAGAGAAAAATGGCTTTTATGTCTACTATGGTGAGAACCTAGACAAACGTAACTTTGTTCGTCTACTACGCAAGTTCAATAAAGCTTTAAAGCCCAAGGGTGTCGGGCTCTTTTACTACAGTGGTCATGCAGCACAGACAAGAGGAAAAAACTACCTCATAACACTCGACAATGGCATCTTAAATGAGTCGATGATCGTGCGTAAAAGTATCTCCCTTAACTCTATATACAGTGCCATGTCTGAGAGTTATAACCGACTTAACATTGTTATACTCGATACCGCTTATGAAGCACCTTTTGGTACGTTATTTACTCCACAGAAAAAAGGTCTTGCACCTATACGCACGGCTAAAGCACAGGTAAGTTTCATCTCCAACAGAGCCAATACTCTTAACACCTCAGAAACATTTACCCAAGACTTTTTGCAGCTAGCTAAGATAAAGGGACTAGAACTAACAGCACTCAAAAAACGCTTGGAGTCCCTTCGACGTAAACATCATCAACCCTCACCTTATCTGAGTATAGCGCGGAACCAACCATTTTACTTTGTCCTACCTAACCACATCCCATCTGCCGATGAACTCGCATACTCTAAGATCAAAGAAAGTAATGACAAACATGCGCTTAACAAGTTCATCACGACCTACCCAAAGAGTAAGTACACCAACAAAGTTAAACAACGTCTACAGCGTATTAAAGAGGAAGAAGCCTTAGCCCAAAGAGAAGCGCAACGACGTAAGTTCAGAGAAGATGCAGAAAGAGCTACGAGAAAAGCTCGAGAGGCTAAATATAAAGCTGACGAAGAGCTTAGACAAGCTTACAAAAGAGAACAGCAACAAAAAGTTTTAGCCGAGAAAAAAGCAGCTGAAAAGCACGATATATCATTTAAACTGACTAAACCAGAAGATGTAGTCAAGAAGAAATCCGTTAAGCCAGAAGCTGGGCAAGAACGACAAATACATCTCGAATAACAGGACTAAGAACCTCTTAAATATAAAAAAAACTAAATATATCAGTAGTTATTTTTGTGTATATTCGCTACACTCATCTGCAATAACATTATAAATTCTTATACACTTCTCCTACTTCAAAGTCTCAACCTTGTATATTATAAAATATAATTACAAAGGTCACATATGAAACTATCATTAACACTTTCACTTTTACTAGGTATGGCAACACTTTTTCAAGGGTGTGGTGATACTCCTGAAGAAGCACCAACTTCTGACAAAACAACTATTCAAGGAAGTGCAACACTCGGTAGCTTACTAAATAATGATGCTACTGTATGTCTTGACCTTAATAATAATAAGGTTTGTGATAGTGACGAGCCTAGTACACAGACAAGCCCGCTAGGTGAATATAAACTAACTGTAGATGGTACAGTAGAAGATGGTACGCTGATTATTGCGTACGAAGGTGTAAACCTTCTTCCCCCACCAACTGGTGAACATCAAAACCTAAAGTTTTATAAACACTATCAACAAATCGAAGGTTCACAGAACGTTAATGTTTTTAGTAGTTTAGTTGTTCATGATATGCAAGATAGTTTGAGTACAACATATGATGATGCGAAAGCAAATATTGTTGCTGAGTATTTTACCAATAGTACCAAGTGTGCTTCTGTTGATGTTAAACAGGCTATAAAAAGTCCTCTTGATGAAGGTAATGAACTACTAGTTTGTATGAATGGCTTGCAAGCACTGACATATGATACCAATACAACTCTGCTTCAAGCATCTGCTCAAAGAGCAAGTACTACTGGTGGTAGTGATTTAGATGGGTATATTGAAGATAACCAAACTTATTATGACTCTTTTCTCACTGCTGTTGATGACTACCTAGACATGTTTTCTGATTGGTGGGATTCTTTTTGGAGCGATACAGATGAAGAACCTGCTACTGAACCACCGGTAGTTGAAGAACCACCTGTTACCGTTGTCGAAAAAGATATTAAACGTCCAGACTTAAATGGTGTTTGGTATATTATAGACCAAAGTGGAGATAAGACCTGTTCATTAATTGATAGTAATGACAATATTAAAGTAACGGAAGCAGATGGTACAGTGACAGATTTAAGTCTGACGTTTAGTAAAAATGGAGATATCATTGAATCAATGACCCTCAAGTTAGGTTTTTTCACTGCTGATACCATTAACTTTGCTGCGTATCGCAGTGACTTTACATTTGATGGTAGCTATTCTTCAGATGGAGAAACTTTATCTGGTATTAAAATGGATGACTACAATGTCTGTACATCAACCAAGCTAGGTCTTTAACACTAAAACCTCTATCCTATTATTCAATAGTGATAGAGGTCAGAACCTGAAGAGTAAACCTTTTTCTTCAATTTCATCAATCTACAATTACTTATAACTATATCATGAGACCTAAAGAGATAGAAAACCATTCATCTTCCATCTATCCTAATCATTACTTACTAATACTCTAGCTAAAACATACAGTCACTAACTTAATAGCACCTCCTTTAAGATCTAGCGATCTCTTATTACTGTTCGTTATGTATCATTCAGTTTACATCCACATAGAAAGGAATTAAACATACAATACCTATCTGGATTAAGGTGGAATAGAAGTTTATAGAAGTGGTTTGAGAGTGTCTAGTTTAATCAGAGAGTTCAAGGGAAATCAATCAAAGTTCAAGGCGCTTAACGCAATGAACGAATCACTTGAACAGCAATATCTATAAAGCCATCAGCACCAGGGATGAAGGGTATTAATGATGTCCCTATTCCACCCCATACAACGATAAGTCCCATCATGGCTATCAAAATTGTACTGATATTGATTGGTAACTTTTTTTGTGGGATCTCTGATGGATAAAAGTACATCATCGCAATTAATTTAAAGTAGTAGAAGACTGAGATAAATGCGATTAAGATTCCAAGTCCAGCTAACATGATCTGCCCTGACTCGATCGCACTTGTAAAGATATAGAACTTACCCAAGAATCCTATGGTAGAAGGAAAACCTGCCAGTGAGAGCATAAAAATACTCATGAGAAGTGCCATATAAGGACGTCTGTGGGCAAAGCCTTTAAAGTCTTCATAACGCATCTGCTTTTTACTTTGAGAAGCGATAAAACTTAAGATTCCGAAGGCACCTGCTGCACTCAAGAAGTAAGCGATAAGGTAGAACATGATGGCAGATGCTGCCAGCTCGGAGTCAAGTCCAAGAGAAGAGATACCAATAAGCAGATACCCACTGTGCACAATACTTGAGCCTGCCAACATACGTTTTACTACGTTTTGAGAGATCGCCAACCAAGAGCCACCAAAGAGCGTTAAAATGGTAATTACCTGCAGTATCTCCGTCCAAAAACTATTGATCGATGCGAAACCAACTAGGTAAAGTCGTAGGGCAATCGCAAAAATAGCGATCTTAAATGTAGAGGCCATAAACATCGTTATAGGATAAGGCGCGCCATGATAGACGTCCACGATCCAACCATGAAAAGGAACCGCGCCGATCTTAAACATGATCGTCACCATGATAAAGCTAGCACCTACAATTACCAGCGTCAACTCTTCAACTTCACGGTTGTTGACATAGAACGCTATCTCACTTAGAGCGGTGGAACCTACTGCACCATAGATCATGGCTGTACCTAGCATAAAGAAGGCACCGGTCATCGAACCAAGAACCATGTACTTCATCATTGCTTCTGCACTAATACGGTTGTTCTTATGATAACCCACTAAGGTATAGACGCTTAACGAAGCTATCTCTAGGGCTATGAACGCTGTTACCAACTCATGCGCATGTGAGAGCATCATCATCCCAAATACACTAAAAAGTATAAGTGCAAAGTATTCACCACTGATATAGTCACGACTTTTAAAGTAGTCGTTGTTAATGAGAAGGGTTAAGATCGCACCTGCTGTAAACATAAGGTCAAACATGGTGGCGAAGTCATCGAGTATAAAGCTGTCTCCAAAGACCTCTTCAAACAGATAGACTTCATGTGTACTTCCAAAACTCATAAACTCCAACACAAGTGAGATCATTAAGAAGAAGACCGCAACCAAGTTTAGACGATTAAGGTTAATTCCTTCTATGTTACTCATCAACATTAGAACAAAGGCACCTAAGACGACAATAGCCATAGGTAACGCGTAAAAAAGTTCAGCCATCATTTTAGGCCTCCAATGCTCTGAAGCAGATCCGCTAGTGTTGTTGCCAAATAGGGCTCGAAAAACGGTGTAAATAGTGATGGTGCAATACCTGTGACCAGTAACATCACCACCAAAGGCAAGAGCATCAGGACTTCTCTAAAAGAGAGATCTTTAATATCTTGACAACTGTTGTGCGCTTTACCAAAAAGGGTACGTTGTAACATCCAAAATACATACAACATAGCAGAAACCATGCTGAGTGCGGTGAATACTCCCACCCAAAAGTTCATGCTAAAGGCCCCTATGATGATCAGTAACTCTGCGACAAATCCACCGGTACCAGGAAGTCCTGCAATACTAAGGGCAAAAAAGGCAAAGAAGAAAGTGAAACGCGGTGCCACTTGAGCAATACCACCCAGTTCTGAGATATGAACACTCTTAAAGCGTTTATACGTGAGACCAATCATAAAAAAGATACCGGCTGAAGCAAGCGCATGAGTCGCGATAAAGTAGAGGCTACCACTCCAAGCGTATTGGTTTTCAAGGAAAAGACCCAAAGCAATCAGCGAGAGGTGTGAACCCGAGGAGTAAGCGAACATCTTACGCAGGTTGTCTTCTGTAATCGCGCGGATAGCATAGTAAAGTAGCCCGATTAAGGCTAAGATGATTATGATGGGCGCGTAATAACTCAGCGTTGTCTCAAAGAGTCCATAACCAAAACGCCAGATTCCATAGATGCCAAGCTTTGCCATGATCGCTGAGAGTATGACTACTGCCGGTGTTGGTGCAGAACCATAGGCCGGTGCCATCCATGTGTGAAATCCAACAAGAGGGATTTTGATAGCAAAGGCAAGTAAAAAACCTGCTGTCAGCCAGATCGAGGTCTGTGCCTCAAAGGTTATGGTCGTTAAATCACTTAGCGCGAAGCTCCAGACACCTGTCGTATCGTAGTAGACATAACCGATATAAAGGATAGAGAAGAGCATACTCATCGAACCTAAGATGGTCATCAAGACGATCTTCATGGCATTGTACTGGTGCATTCCATTACCGTACTTGCCAATCATAATAAAGATAGGTAGCAGCATCGTCTCCCAGAAAAGATAAAAGAGCACCAAGTCCAGCGAAAGCACTGCCCCACTAACACCTGTCTGCAACAACATCATGTTGTACCAGTACCCCTTACGGCGCTCATGTAACATATAAATGTAAAGCGGTGGCATTAACAGCGCAATAAGCAGCAAGATCACTAAAGAGAGCGCATCAATACCAACGAGGTAGTGCATCCCTGAGTTAACGATCCATGGACTCTGCTGGATAAACTGCATGCCACCATTGGGGTCAAACTTTGCGACAACTACCAAGACGAGAACAAGCGTCAAGAGTGAGGAGATAATGGCACCCGCACGTAAGAGTTTACGTTAAGCACGAAGCACACCTAAGACGAGTGCGCTAAAAAGTGGGAGAAATATAATGTAACTGAGTATCTGTTCCATCATGAGAGTACCCCCAATTTAAATAAGACAAAGGTCGACATAACCGAGACCCCGACTAGAATTTGAAGTGCATAGTAACGCACCTTACCGTTTTGAAGCCATGTGAATTGTTTAGCTATATATCTGTACATCGAAACCAAAAGGTTAATCAAGCCATCAACAAGTTTAGGATCGATCACATTAGTGATCAGGCGACTTAATGCTAAGAGCGGTCGTACGATGACCAAGTTATAGAGTTCATCCACATAAAACTTGTTGAGAACTAAGGCTTTGACAAAGCTGTTTGCTTCTGTCGGCTTCGCCAACTTGGCAAACTGTTTGTAGGCTATGGCCATACCACTCAAACCAAGCGCAACATTGAGTGCTGTCAAGAGGTACTCTGTACTGTGTGAGAGATGAAGCGGTCTGTCTGGCAGTGTCAAAAATATGTTAAACCATGCCGATCCACCATAAGCTTCATTGACCCCTAAAAAGCCCACTGTTGCACTTCCAAACGCCAAAAAAACTAACGGCGTTGTTATACTTTTAGGCAAGGCTTGAAGAGAATTTTCCTCTGAAGGGTGTGCATGAAAAACAGTAAAGAGCATTCTAAACATATAATACGCCGTTAAAAGTGCTGTGAAGGTAGCCATACCCCATATGAGGTAGTGTCCAGAGCTAAAGGCAGAGACCAAGATAGCATCTTTAGAGAAGAAGCCGGCAAAAGGAGGGATACCACTAATCGCAAGTGTCGCAATAAACATTGTCACGTAGACGAGCGGTAAACTTTTTTTCAAGCCACCCATCTTAAAGATGTTTTGTTCATGGTGCAAGGCGATGATTACCGCACCTGCTCCCATAAAAAGAAGTGCTTTAAAAAAGGCGTGCGTAAAGACATGAAAAATACCACTGCTGTAAGCACCTAAGCCTACTGCGATAAACATGTACCCGAGTTGGCTCATGGTAGAGTAAGCAAGAATCTTTTTAATGTCGCTCTGAAACGAAGCGATAATGGCAGCGAACAGTGCTGAAGCAGCTCCAACGTACGCGATAAAAAGACCCACATCTGGAATCTCTACATATAAAAAGCTGTAACGTGCGACCATGTAGACACCAGCGGTCACCATCGTCGCCGCATGGATCAAGGCAGAGACTGGAGTTGGTCCCGCCATGGCATCAGGTAACCAAACGTAAAGTGGTATCTGTGCTGACTTCCCCATCGCACCGACAAAGAGAAGTATCCCAATGAGAGAGAGCATTTCAGTTGAGAGATTTGTGATGTTGGCAGCGATAGCATCAAAGGTAAACCCACCTGCTCCAACACCCACAAAAAGCAGTGCAATCGCAATAATAAAACCAAAGTCACCTACACGGTTAAGGATAAAGGCTTTATTGGCCGCCGTAATGTTGGCACTATCATGATGATAAAAACCGATAAGCAGGTATGAAGAGAGACCAACCAACTCCCAACCAATGAACATCATAATAGGGTTGTCTGCCAAGACTAAAAGCAGCATACTTCCCATAAAAAGGTTGAAGTAGGCAAAAAACTTACCATAGCCAGCGTCACCACGCATATAGCCTGCAGCATAAACATGGATGAGTGTGCCGATAACCGTAATAAATGAGACAATCACAGCGCTCAGTCGATCTGCCATAAAGGCAACAGAGATGTTAAAATCACCAATAC